>NZ_JBYCCV010000401.1:0-1332 GCF_057473825.1 Aliterella sp. E5.1 | reverse complement strand
GCGTTAAGCTACGACGGGTGTTCCGATTAAAACCATTGCTCATCCTACTTTCAAGTTATTTTTAGATACATTTCCCGTTGCCCTCCTTCGCCCGTCTACCTATCTTGCGGCAGAACATTTTTGCGGCTAATTTTGCTGCAATATAGATTAACGTTTTACTACTCTTCATCAGAGCAAGCAATTTGTGATCGAAGCTGTAATTTTTGACATCGACGGAACACTGGTTGATACTGTTGACTTTCACGCGCAGTCTTAGGAGAGAACCTTCACTCACTTCGGTCATCAGATTCCTTACGAGCAGATACGCCTCCAGATCGGTAAAGGGAGTGATAAGTTAATGTCAGTCTTTTGAATGGTGTAGAATATGCTATTGAGAACGCGAGGCGGTTCGTAGATATATTAATAAGCAAGAGACAAAAAACATATCAACTCTGGCAAATTGTACTAGGAAAAAAAGACCTTCCTGTAGGTAATCCATGCGTAGGAACTTTAGACGAAGCTCTCAGGGTGTTTGATCCTCTAATGTCGGGTTGGAGAACATTAGACAGATTTTATATGACTGAAAACGGGAAAAAAGTTATACCTTAATTAGATGACCTTTAAAAGTGAAAGTCAAAGAGGTAATAAAATTGTTAGAAGCGGATGGTTAGTATTTGGCACGAACCAGAGGCAGTCATTGACAATTTAAACATCTTATAAAACTTGGTACTGTAACAATCCCCGGTAATTTATCAAAAGATTTGGCAATCGGTACTCTGCATAGCGTTTTTAAGCAAGCTCAAATAACAGGGGATTAAAAGTGAAGTATTTAATAATCGTCGAGAAAGTTGAGAGCAATTATTCAGCTTATGTGCCTGATCTACCGGGGTGCATTGCAGTCGGAGATACCGTGACAGAAGCAGAGCAAATGATTGGTGAAGCAATTGAATTTCACTTAGAGTCAATGCGTGAAGATGGTTTAATAATTCCTCAACCACTAACATCTGCTAATTATGTTGAGGTAGAACAATTCGCATAACCAAAGAGTTGTTATTTGGTGGGAGTTTTTGGAGATAGCAGATCCAATGCCCGTTTGATTTCTTTCTTAATTGCGCCACCTGCATTAGGTTTTAAACCAATAGCCGCCTGCAAAATTTTTATCGCCTGCACTTAAAGTGCCAAAATCCATCACTTCTAAGGTAAAAAAATGGCATCCCAATATCTACATTATGGGCAGTAGATCCTAATTGTTGCCACAGCTTTAAGAAAGCAGCGATTAGCTCGGCAGATAGGGGAATCATGTTGTGACTCAACAAACCCTGCTCGATTAGCTCAATAACAGACAGCAGTAAG
>NZ_JBYCCV010000400.1:0-1161 GCF_057473825.1 Aliterella sp. E5.1 | reverse complement strand
ACCCACCGCTACCACAGAGTTATTATCAGGGGATCTCTTAATCAGCATGGGAACCGCTGAACAACTCCGGAAGCTGAATCAGCTTCTAGATCCCCTGCGCTCCAAAATGCCGCGCCTACCCAAACATACTTAAGCCTTAGGTTGGAATCTTATCCTTAAGTTTGGTTTTCCTGAGGCTGAGACTAACCCTGATTGGGTTAGCAACTAGTCTTATGATCGCAGGTGTAACCTGGCAAAACCTGTACGGATTTCCTCACGAATTAGCATTAAGATCTTGCCCAACTGATTTTGGCCTTTTCGATCAACGCCACATCCCCAGTAAGTGTCAGTGGGTGAATCTTCAATAATCTCGCGATCGCCCGTGGCCAGGAGGATGGCTTGAATATCTAAATGGGTCAGAAACTTAATCCGCACCGCTTCGTGCATCACTTGATTTTTGATTTGGTCCCAATCACAGCGAATTTTGTGCCTGGGATCTCGACCAATTGCGGCGGCTGCTTCCGGGGTGAAGGCCGATAAAATCATTGAAACAAGGGCTTCCTCAGGGGTGTCGAGGAATTTCTGAGCTTGATAATAATGTTCCGATGTTGGCCATAAATGACCTTTTAAGTAAATCGGATAGGCAGAGAAGTTAGAAAAACAACCGTAGGGTTCACTAACTTTATAAAAATAGATCGTCATCCTCAGCCGCTTTGCCGCAGACCATCTTCTATTATGATGCCAGTGGGACTAGGAGTCATCGACTGATGATTATTACAACAACGGACGTAATCCAAGGCGTAGGGGTTGAAGCCTACCTGGGAGTAGTCACCGCTGAAGTCGTCTATGGCAGCAATGCCCTGCGGGATTTCTTTGCCGGGATTCGGGATATTGTTGGTGGGCGAACTGGCAGCTATGAACGAATCTTTGAGCGTGGACAACGGGAAGTCTTGGCTGAACTAGAGCAACGGGCCCAACGATTGGGGGCAAATGCAGTCCTGGGAATTAAAGTTGACACCGGGACGATTAATTTGGATCAAACCGGGGTCTTACTGCTGATCACAGCAACGGGTACTGCTGTCAAGCTGCAATAGAGTAGCAAGCAAGGAATAATTGCAATTTAAGTCATTAAGTCGGTTAAACCAAGCCTAACCTTAACTTTTTACACCTATATTTAATATT
>NZ_JBYCCV010000399.1:0-1147 GCF_057473825.1 Aliterella sp. E5.1 | reverse complement strand
AACTGACACATTGATAACTATTTTTATCTCAGCAGCATTTGCTGTTTCAACTTCAGATATTTTTCCAATAACAAATCTTTCTTGATTTTTTTGTTTTAAATCAGTAATACAAATAGTATTGCCAACTCCAAAAGTAGACTCCAAAGTCTGTTCCCTGCTTAGGTGCTTAGAATTTGCAAGTGGCATTTCAGACTTTGCAGATGCCCCCTTAGCAATATTATCAGTTACAGCCATATTTGCTGCCGGATTATTAAAATTATCTTTAAAGCTGTTAGAAATTTCCTTAACCTTCTTATAAGTAATTGATTCACCCTCTTCAGCAAGTTTAAATACTTTGTCACAAACCTCATTAGAAACTGATGGGGCAGCCAAAAGATAAAGAGCTGAGGCATCAATAGAGAGTTCTGTGAAATTCACAGATTCAAATTTTCGAGCAACTTGCATGAACTTACGAGCAGTCCAAAGCCCCCAATGAAATTCTAGTTTTAACCAAGCCTCAAATTTTCCGTATCCTAAGTAGGCTTTAACTTCAATTAACTTCTGTCCAATAATCAAAATATCCTGAGCAGTGCGCTTTAGCAGTTTCTTGATCTCGCAAGTGTGTTGCTGAATCATACATTGTGTTGCAGGAGACAGAGTTGCATAATCGAAACCTTGCTTATATACAGGAGGTTGTTTTAATGTGGATTCCGTTTCGTTGAAAGCCATATAGGTCAATGCCTCATAACCAATACTCGAATTAGTATTCAAAGAAAATCTAAAATAAACTTAGTTCTAAAATTCACTTGTGTAAGTTATCTGTATAACATTCTTGAACTACAGTGAATCAGCACCTAAAAAAAGAAAAAGTGATTTGGACAACATACAATCCACTGTCTTTGAGAATAGCCTTATTAAGCATCTAATGCGATTGTTCTAATTAAATAGATAATATTAATTGTGCTGCTATTTCTCGCAAATCTTTGTGGTTGATAAATTGCCAAATTTATGTATGCTAGACCTAAATAGATTGTTGTAATTGTGGACTTTGGTGATTTTATGTGTATTCTTTTGGTGATAGCTAGATAGTTCATTGCTTAAAAGCCCTCCCTAACTCTAAAAATTACTGATATGAGTTAACTAAGTTCAGCAAGCTTGCTGAAGAAAG
>NZ_JBYCCV010000398.1:0-1307 GCF_057473825.1 Aliterella sp. E5.1 | reverse complement strand
GCAATGAAACCTGTACCACTGGCTCAAATCAACACTTTGTTAACAGTGTGAAGCCTTTTGCCTCGATTAGACAAACATAAGTGGAGAAAGATGTCAGACTGCACTATATTTCGGGGGAATGTAATGTGTTTCACTGGGAAATTACCGTTAAAGTTGCAAAATCTCAGAAGTAGACTTGTTTGCGAGCAGCGTATCACCTGCCAAAGTCAATTGTTCTGTTGTAAAGGCTAAGTTAAATTTTTACAGGACTCTGTAAACTAAAGAGCTTCTTCAGACATTCAATGAATCATGTTCAGCTATTAGCTAAAAGCCTGAAGATAGACACTGGTAGAGTTTAAGCCAGGGCAACTCTAACTTACAGAATTTGGCGATCGCTGACTTACTGTTTATTTCTTGTCTTGTTCAGGCTTTGCAAGCCACCTATTACATCAAGTTTGTTAGTTCAATTAACAATTAATCCGGGGGGATTGAAAAATGGTAAGTATTGATGGGCTTTTGCCCAATGGTTCGCCTGCGCTAGGTTCAAGTGAAGGAATCGGAAACTCAACAAATGATCTCATGTCAGGGTCTTTATTAACCGATGCCACTTTAGGTCAGAGCAGTGATCTAGCGATGCTTTCAAAAACATTGGAGACCAGCAGTTCAGGAGGTGGAGAATCGTCTGCGGACTTAGCCGAACTAGACACCTCTGCAGACGCTAATCTTCAAGCCGAAAGTAGTATTGATCTTGGTCAGAATCTTCAAAATCTTGCTGCTACTCCAACAAGCCGCAAAACTACACTTGCGGAAGAATCTGGTGCAGATCCCCTTTCTGGTCAAGCATTGAATGCCTTAGCTGTTAATGATGCAGTTGAAAATTTGCAAACGAGCAGCCCTCCCCAAATCAACTATCTGAGTGATCTTAATTGGGTTTCTGCAACCAGTGGTTGGGGACCTGTCGAGAAAGATATAAGTAACGGAGGAAAGCAAGCTGAAGATGGTCAAAAAATTACCCTTAATGGCAAATCCTACAACAAAGGACTTGGTACCCACAGTGCATCAGAGATTCGCTATGCCCTAGGCGGCAAATACAAAACCTTCCGCTCAGACATTGGGGTCGATGATGAAGTGGGCGAAAAGGGGTCTGTTACCTTCCAGGTATGGGCTGATAATGCAAAGCTTTTTGACAGTGGCGTGATGCAAGGTGACTCAGCTACTAAAAATGTTGATGTCGATGTGTCTGGCAAGCAGGAACTGAAGCTAATTGTCACAGATGGTGGCAACAACAATAACTTTGATCACGCTGATTGGGCTAATGCTCGTTTAGT
>NZ_JBYCCV010000397.1:0-1346 GCF_057473825.1 Aliterella sp. E5.1 | reverse complement strand
TTGACAACTTCGGTGCTGTGGCAATGAGGACATTCAACCGGTAGCCAAACAGTCATAGTACTTTACTAATCTCTCTACTCTTTACTCCTTACTGATTATAGCCAAACAACTGATCTATAACACCACCATTTTTGAAACTCTCGTATCGGCTCCAATGCCTCACGAACTTATCAGCGCTGGGTTTCTGGTTAAACCTGATTACTTCAGCCCGAATCAAGCCGACTTAGAAAAAGTAGGCACAGCAGTTAATGGAGACTTCAACGAAGGTCAGCTTGCCCTAGCTTGCGATCGCCCAGAACTAACTGAGCAGATAATACGGGATTGGCACAACTTAGCCTTTGCTCGTCGAACTATTGCTTTTACAGTTGATGTCGCCCATGCGCGAAACTTAGCTGATGCGTTTATGGAAGCTGGAGTACCATCGGCTTATGTAGATGGCAAGATGCCTTACAACAGTTCTGTTGCCCGGATTTATCAGCAGCTAATCGAGGGAGAAATTCTGCTGCTAGCGAGTTGTATGAAACTAACTGAAGGCTTTGACTTACCAAGTACCAGCGCAATTATTTTAGCCCGTCCTACTAAGTCAAAGGCTCTGCATTTTCAGATGATTGGGCGCGGACTAAGATTGTCTCTCGAAACTAACAAAACAGATTGTGTTGTAATTGATATCGCTGGTAACGTAATGAGACATGGGTTTGTCGAGGATATCAAAGAAATCAGTATGGAGCCTGGATATGAGGGGATGGGCGGCGATGAAGCTCCCAAGAAGATTTGTCCTACAGAGAAGCAAGGCTGTGGCAAAATCCTCTATGCTTTCACTATGAAATGCCCCGAATGTGGCTATGTGTTTGAACAACCCAAAAAAGTCTACTTAATTCCAGGATTAGAACAACTACTGGGCGAAGAAGATATCGAACGCTACGAGTTTTATAGGCAAAGTTTACGCTCGGCTTACGATAAAAACTTTGCCCCTGGTTGGGCTGCAATGAACTTCAAGGAGCGCTACGGCTACTGGTCGCCCAATAGCTGGTCGAAGAACGCAATCTTCGGGGTTAAACCGACACCGCAGCAACGCGCTGAGTATCTCAAGTATTTGCAGGCGATCGCCCTGCGTAAAGAAAAGACTAATGATTGGGTGCAACGTCACATGGAATTAGAGTTTGGGTTGGGGCAGCTTGCTTGAACTGGTTTAAATATCTTCACTCTTTTGAATTACGAGGAAAACCCGTATATGCGACCTTTGTTTTTTCAGGTTTGGAATGGAATAAACGCTAGTGTTTCAGATGAAAATAGAACGCGGGCTAAAGAGTTATTTTTGTTTCTTTATGCGGCTGAATGTGAAGTAC
>NZ_JBYCCV010000396.1:0-1289 GCF_057473825.1 Aliterella sp. E5.1 | reverse complement strand
TAATTCACCTTCTAACCAAAACTTGTCAATATCCTCTTCACTACCAATATTTTGATTGCCATAACCTTCTTGAGTAACCCATTGCTG
This sequence comes from Aliterella sp. E5.1, assembly GCF_057473825.1. Lineage (NCBI taxonomy): Bacteria > Bacillati > Cyanobacteriota > Cyanophyceae > Chroococcidiopsidales > Aliterellaceae > Aliterella > Aliterella sp. E5.1. The sequence goes on along the minus strand of NZ_JBYCCV010000396.1, from coordinate 1,202 downwards.
CATCCGCTCATGCCCGACTCTACGGGCTAAGACTTGGTAAAACCAATAAGCAGAAAGCTTGAATGCTTCTCTCATATTTAAGTCCCGGTTCCATTCAGGCAGCTTTCTTTGAATACCGTCCCAAGTTAAAATTGCAATTTCATCCGAGATGACGCCAGTTTCTAGCGCAATCAGGGAGTTAAGAATCTTAAAGGTTGATGCAGGTAAGAAAGCTGTTCCGTTTCGCTGGGGATTATGTTGAAAGATGCGATCATTGTTCAAGTCATAGATCAGAATCGACCCTTTAACCCCTAGTTCTTGAAAATGCCGCTCAAAATCAATTTTCTGAGCAATCTCTACACGGACTGGAGACTGAACCACTGATTTAGGCATAGTCGATGCTGATTGCATCGACTGAAATAGGAGAGAGGCAGTGCAACTGAGTGCAACGAGAATGATACTTGTAAAACGAACTATTCGGTTCATAAGCTTCCCTGAGTTAGTAGAGTAATCAGCAGACTTGAACCACAATACCCTAGTTGACGGACAAAGCTAAGAAGCTTGAAACCGCCTGAGGAAAGGCTAATCTACACCCATCGGTAATTTTTTCTGTAAAATTTATCCTCTGAGTTAGATGTTACGAGTTGGCACCAGTGGTTATAGCTACACGGATTGGAAGGGAGAATTCTATCCTGCTAATCTCAAGCAGGCTGGGATGCTGCCTTTTTATGCTCAGGAATTCAACGCAGTAGAAATCAACTATACCTACTACCGGATGCCTTCAGCCCGGACCCTGACAGCCATGGCAGCGAAAGTCCCTCCGGGGTTTCAATTCACCCTTAAACTCAACCGACAGATCACCCACGATCGCCCCTCAGATCACGGCCCCGATCCAGCCCTCTGCCAGGAATTTTGTCAGACCCTCAAACCCCTGCAAGATCAAGGTAAGCTTGGTTGTGTTTTGGCCCAGTTTCCCACCGCTTTTCATAACACGGAAGAGAACTGCGCCTATTTAGAAAACCTTCGCGATCTCCTGGGACAAATTCCCACCGTGGTTGAGTTTCGCCACCGGAGTTGGGTTGATCAGTCGGTATTTGATTGGCTGCGCCAGTTGCAACTGGGGTTCTGTTGTGTGGATCAACCATCATTTGAAGTGCTGATTCCCGCGATTGCCGTTGCCACAGCGCCCATTGCCTACGTCCGCTTTCATGGTCGCAATGCTG
>NZ_JBYCCV010000395.1:0-1294 GCF_057473825.1 Aliterella sp. E5.1 | reverse complement strand
ATCAGGACTAAAAGCAACGCCAGTAATTCCCCCAAAGGTTTCGGCAAATACACAGCGATCGAGTTCAGCTTGGGTAAAGTTGAATTGATGCAGCGTTACGTTAGGTAAATAAGCTTGGCGGACAGCTAAGTGAGAATAGTCAGTAGCATCGCCTAAATCGATTTGCAGATGCCAGTACAAGTTAAGCAAGTTTCCGGCAACATACCCATTTTGATAAGCAGCATTAGCCCGCAAAATCTGCAAAAGCCCGTCGAGATGGGCTTTAAGTCGCTGCTTATTTTCAAAAGAAATTTTAAGTGCTGCGGTTACAGGTTGCAAAATTAGCCGAATTTGTGCTTCTCGGATATAGTCTTTAGCGGAAGCTCTAATTAAGACGTGGCTATTAAGTAGCTGCAATTCGTGGCGAGATATTTCGGTATAAAACTGTTTGACTAAGCCCTCGGTTACATACTCCATGACGACAGGTTGCTGAGTGCAACCAAGAGCATTAATTTCAATTAGCGATCGCTTTTGCAAAGATTCCAGCACTTCCATTAGTTCGCGCTGGGGGATTTTGGGAATGATGTCTGCGTGTAATTCTTGTAGCGTTACTCGTTCGCGGGCAATTGCCAACCACCGCATTACTTGCTTTTCTAAGTAAGACAAGCGATTAAATTGTTGTTCGAGTAAGTCCCAAATATCGCCAAAAACAATTGTTCCTTGACTAAAAAAGTCTCTAATACTTCCCCCAAACAAAGACTTAATTGTGGCGGCGGCAATTTTGAGCGCTAAAGGATTGCCGCAAGTGCGATCGCTTAATTCCTTTGCTTCGTCTTCAATAGGCGTTAAACCAACAGATGTAAGGATTATTTGCCCAGTTTCTCCAGCAAGTCCAGCAATAGAGAGCGACTTTACCGGGAGTATTTCACCTTCTCTAGCCGACAAACCAATGGGTTTTTCGCGACTGGTTAATACCAGGCAACTTTGGTGACGCTCATCAGCGATGCGTCTAATTAGTTGTCCGTAACCTTCATAGCCTTGACGATAGTTTCCTCCCCGTTCGCCACTTTGCAAGATTGTCTCAGCGTTGTCAAGAACTAATAGACAGCGCGAGGAATTGAGGTATTTGATTAATAAAGAAATTTGCTCGTCAATATTTCCAAGCGGTTTTTCACCTTCTTTTTGTTGGGAAACAAATAAAATCAAGTCGGATAGCAACTTCTCAATTGGTGGTGCATTCCGCAAACTCCGCCAAATCACAAATTTAAAATCTGCTTTTACTTGTTCTGCAACTTTCACCGCTAAAGCCGTTTTC
>NZ_JBYCCV010000394.1:0-1392 GCF_057473825.1 Aliterella sp. E5.1 | reverse complement strand
ATGATTCAACTTCGTAATAACGCGCTATTTCTTCGGTAGTTGTTACTCCAGTTCCTTTCCAAAGAGCAACAAGTAATGCTTTAGCTTTATTAAGGATTTCTAAAGCGCGTTCATGAGGTACACGCTCTAATTGATTATCACGAGCGGATTTTGACTCAACCAGTACAGAATCAGATACGATTATCATGCCATGACCTCGATGGTTTAACTAGGGTAGGTTGTGGTACAAGTAGCGATCGTGTCTCCGCCAAGAGTTAAGCGATCGTTATTTGTTTAAATGAGGCAATTCAAGAAGAAGCTAATTGGAAAAGAAAATATTACAAGCACAGTTATATCTCTTGTAAATCCGTTGATATGTGGAGGTTGATATGTCTAGTGTTACTTTTCATTCGATTTTGACTTCCCTCTCACCTATTACAACTTCTTTTCTCTCTTTCCAACGGATAATAATTTCTCCATCTAAAGCTTTAATAAGCGTCTCAATAGTTTTGAGACTTGAGTTATCAGGCTTTTCTAAGGCTTGTCTCACGGAACTAACAAAGCTAGTAACTTTTTTTTCCTGTTCCTCCTCTTGCGACCTAAGCTTACTGACTTCTTGCGCTAGTTTGTAAGCGCTCCATCCAAGTTCTTTCAATCGTTCATCTAATATCTCTTTCTTCATCAATGGGGGTATGCAATGCAATATAGACCACCTCCTATTTCACTACAACGCTAGAGTTATGGCTATTATAACGCTACAAGACTCTTTTTTTTTCGTTGTAAGAACTATTTAACTTATTGAGAGCGATAAAAACATTCGTTAAAACACTTGTTTTTATTTCGTTGTAGCGCTATACTATAAATATAGGGATGAGGAAAGCAAACCGCCTCACCGAGAAATAAAAATCCAGAGTTGCATTCAGAACCAAAATTTCACCACCAACAAAGCAGCAGAGAGCGGAACTGCCTAAACACCGCCCGGAACCTGATAACAGCGAAGCGATAAGCAGCAGCAACGGTCAGAGGAGGAAACGCCCACGACAAGGTTTTATACCCTGCGGACTCCCAAATAAAAGAACTTTGTTGATTTAATAATTAACCCAAGTACAACAAAGCCTACAAGCGCTCAACTTTGGTCAGGCGATCGCTTGCAGGCTTTGGTTTCCTAAATTCATAGGTAATCAAATGCTAACTCAATCAAAACAATCAATTCAACTCTGCTCTGAATCTACCCCGAAAATTTGGGATAGAGCAACGACAAAAGCAAACATCGGCGATACCATCCATGCTCCCTTTATGCCTGTTATGGAGGTCGTAAATAAGGACGTTTACACCGATGGTCGAGTTTGGCTAAAAGTCAGACCCACAGGCGCTTCCTGCTATAGCGAGGAATGGATACTCGATAGGGAAGAC
>NZ_JBYCCV010000393.1:0-1339 GCF_057473825.1 Aliterella sp. E5.1 | reverse complement strand
TGAATCGAACGAATCAGCCAGCCAAAGCTGACGTCATTCATCAGGTATTGAATTGAAGTAAAAGCTTCAGTAACAGTTGGTTTGTAGTAAAACGTCATTGCAAACCCAGTGGCAAACTGGATAATGAAGCAAGTCAGGGTAATGCCGCCCAGACAGTACAAAATATTGACATGGGGAGGGACGTACTTGCTGGAGACGTTTTCAGAAAGAGCCTGAATTTCTAAACGTTCCTGAAACCACTGATAAGCCTTTGAGTCGGTTACCTGCTTGGTAAACATGAAGCCAGAGTTCCTGAAAATGTATAGCGCTTAATCAAAAATGTAACATAATCCTAATAAGCTTTCAGAAAATCAAACGGGTAACTTGATTAGAGTCTAGGTGTTTAGTCCTTCTCGCCGACGCTGAGGAAAACCCACTGACTGACCAATTATGAGTAAGGCCTGAGCTGAGACAGCGTTAAAATTAAGGTTATGGGAAAACGAAAGGTTTGGGTTGGTCTACTTCTAGCACTACAAATCCTTTGGGTCTGTTGGTTTCCATCACCAGCGCAGGCGTTTACGGATGAGCAAAAATTAGTCAATGAAGTTTGGCGAATTGTCAATCAAGCCTATGTTGACAGCAGCTTTAACGATCAAGACTGGCGCTTGGTCCGTCAACGGGTCTTGAAGCAGCCCTTGGGGGATCGCGAAGCGGCCTACTCAACCATTCAGGAGATGCTGGCAAGTTTAGGGGACCCGTTTACTCGATTTCTCAAACCTGCTCAGTACCGCAGCTTGCAGACGAGTACAGTTGGAGAATTAACCGGGGTGGGGCTGCAGATTAGCCTCAACCCAGCCACCGGTCAGTTAGAAGTTATTACCCCCTTAGAAGGTTCTCCGGCAGCCCAGGCAGGCTTGCAGCCCCACGACCAGATCCTGAAAATTGATGGCATCTCTACGACAGAACTAGCCCTGGATGAAGCAGCCGAACGGATGCGGGGGACCACAGGCACCTCGGTAACCCTCACCATTCAACGCCTAGGGGAAGATGCCGACTTACCCTTTGACGTGCAACTGGCGCGCGATCGCATTACCCTAAATCCGGTCCGGGCTGAGCTTCGACCCCAACCTGATGGCAAGGCCCTCGGCTATATTCGCCTTAACCAGTTTAATGCCAATGCCGCCAATGAAATGGTTCAGGCCCTAACAGCTCTGGAGGAACAGCGAGCAGAACGCTATATTCTTGATTTGCGGAGTAATCCAGGGGGGCTTTTACAATCTGGAATTGAAATTGCACAACTGTGGCTTGATCCCGGCCCGATTGTCTATACCGTTGATCGCAGAGGGATGCAAGGGGGCTT
>NZ_JBYCCV010000392.1:0-1449 GCF_057473825.1 Aliterella sp. E5.1 | reverse complement strand
ACGTCTGTTGGCAAACAGGACAGAGATAGCGTTGATGTCCGTTGGGCATCTTGCCGTGTTTATGGGCTTTAGAATGATCACACAAAGGGCATTGCATGGACGAGTTGCAGATGAGAGATCCCCTCTACTCTACCAATCCCACGTTTATTTGACGCACTACCGCGAAACCTATGTCGGAGATGGGGTTACTTTTGTGGATACTCCCGGCATCTTGTATCGTTCTGACACTGCCACAACACGAGTCGCACTGGAACAATTACAGGCATATGACACGGTGTTGCTGGTGGTCAAAGCCACTCATGTCGATGAAGACCTGGCGGATTTGTTGCCGTTAGTGGTAGGTAAGCGGGGCATTGTTGTCATCCCATTTTGGGACAAAGTTGCACCCTCAAATTTAACACGTCAGGTGATCCGGCGCTGGGAACAGACCTCTAATCTAGCGTTTGTTCCAGTCGATGCGAGACATCTGACCGCCGTGCAGCGTGACGAAATTTTAGCGGCAATGCATGAGCCGTCAGTTTTTCCCAGTCAATGGCAACCCACGCCTGCGGGTTGGAGCATTGAACCCCGTCCCACATTGTTGGAGCATCCCCACGTTGGCTGGCTGTTGGCGATCGCCCTGCTGCTGCTCCCTGCCATCCTGGCTGTCTGGTCTGCCAATAGCTTTGCGGCGTTTGCCGATCCGCTGGTTCAGAAATTGGTCAAACCAACCCTAGAAGCTCTCTCTAGCTTACCGTCCTTACTCAAAGAGATCCTGATTGGGCGCTATGGACTAGTAACGATGGGACCGCTGCTGTTTGTCTGGGCAGTGCCGACAGTCATTCTCTACGCTCTGTTTCTAGGGGCTTACAAAGCCAGCGGTTTAGTCGAACGAATTACGATCGCCCTGCATCCGTTGTTGCGTCCGTTTGGCTTATCAGGGCGCGATTTGGTGCGTGTAATCATGGGGTTTGGCTGTAATGTGCCAGCCGTGATTAGTACCCGTGCTTGCTCCAGTTGTTCTCGTAAGACTTGCATTTCGGCGATTGCCTTTGGCTCAGCTTGTTCCTATCAATTCGGTGCCACGCTGGGAGTATTTAGCGCGGCAAATCTACCCTATCTGGTGATTCCCTATTTGCTTTACCTGGTGATCACAACGTTGATTTACACAGGTCTGGTTGCACCAAAAGCGGCTCGTTCTCCACAAAATACGCTGATGATCGAACGGCGCGCCTTTCTGGAAGTTCCCCAGTGGTCAGCGATTTGGCGCGAAGCAAAGGGGACACTCAACCAGTTCTTAACCAATGCCATCCCCATTTTCCTGATCATCACATTGATTGCTTGGTAGTGCGTCAGATTATTGTGGGATAGGTCACGATATCATTCCAAGTCCATGGTCGAGAGGTTAATCCTGCTCGTTGTGCGGCAGTGGACTTGAACCGACTATGCTGCCAAATCCAATTGAAGTAA
>NZ_JBYCCV010000391.1:0-1345 GCF_057473825.1 Aliterella sp. E5.1 | reverse complement strand
GTTGAAGTCAGATCGATGTCATTGCCATCAAAATATTTGCGCTCGATCACTTGAATGTTTAGTACAGATTGATAGGCTTGCTCCAAAGCTCGTTCTGGTGTTTTGGTGAACCACTGATAGGCAGTTTGTAGCTGATCCGACAAGGTCTTGCGAGACGCATCAAAGGATCTGGTTAATAGGCTAACTTTCATTATCAAATTTTCGGCAATAGCTAAGAGATTCGGAAAGGAGGTTAGTTCGTACAATGAAGGTTGTTACAGAGTGGATAAACGGGAGGGCAGGAGGCGAGTCATCCAGCCTTCCAGGTAGGTACGAACTGCTTGCTGCTCAACTGGATCGGTGGTGGTGAGGGCGTGGGGAGCTAGCCCTTGAATGGCAGCATTGGTGACGCAAAACATGGATTTTTGGAAGGTCTGGCAGATTAGCACCCGCAGGTCGTCTTCGCCTCTGGGCGATCGCTGGTAAATCTCGTGCAGGTAATTGGGCAAGAAGTGGCGCATATCTTGCATCAGCAGGGTGGGTGGAATACCTGCGGATCCGGTCATGAGCGGATCGGCGTAGAGTGCGCCGTAGGCAAATTCAGCCGGATTGGGAGAAATCTGGTGCGCCTGCGCGTTGTAAGAAATCGTGCCGAAAAAGGGCGTTCCCTTCAGGAACACAGCTTCCACGTAGGGAACTGCTACGTCCATCAAAAATGTGATTCCGGCGGAAAGGGGAATGATGTCGTAGAATTGGTTGCCAGTTTTGACTACATACGTGATGGGGGTAGCAGCCGCGTCCCCCAAGCCCTGGCAAATGTGATCGACAACATAGCGAATGGATGGAACCTCACCGCGATCATAGCGAGCCGACAAGTCCATGAACATATCGCTCATAATGCGCCAGAATTGACCCAAAGCACTGTAGTAGCAGAGTTGCCGCACCTGTTCCGGGAAAAAGGCAGGAAAGAGGCGATGGAATCCCTGGAAGACGGGATTGTAGCGGAACTTGGCAACGATCGCCGGTTCAGCCAGGGCAGCGAGTTCTGGGGAATCCAGGTATGCATCAAAGGTGGTGCTGCCGTGCCACAGCATCGCCTTCATGCAATATTCGGCATATTCAAAGTTGATGCGATCATGCCATGCGTACTTCATCATCTTCTTGAACGTAATCTCTTTGTTGAAATATTTGAAGATGGGAAACGGCTCTAGAAACGCATTCTCGGCAATATAAATCAAATTTTTGGAATAGGCATCCAGGACAATCCCGTAACTGTGCAGAATGCCCACAACTTCCTTGACGTGATGTTCTGAGTTAGGCAGCAGGGTGTGACCCGATTCGAGTTGATGGATATAGTAGCTAAGGG
>NZ_JBYCCV010000390.1:0-1312 GCF_057473825.1 Aliterella sp. E5.1 | reverse complement strand
ACCATCGTTAATGAGAGTAATCCAACCCGTTATGACCCCAAGGCTCCGACCTTAGCCAGTGAGGCCAGTGCGGCTTTCTCCGGTAAACAGAAGGCCGTTGCCGCTGTTCTCTACGCCGAAACCGGTAGCCTGCTGCTGAAGTCAGCCTATGAACAGGGTCTGCTCAAAGACAAGCAAGTCATGCTCACCGATGGAGTCTATTCTGAAGACTTTCCTGAGCAGGTCGGCAAAACCGGAGATGGGAAGTTTATTCTCGCCGGGGCGATCGGCACGGTTCCGGGGGCAAATGGGGAGGCATTAGCCAGCTTTACAGAATTTTGGAAATCCAAGCAAAACAAGCCAGTCAGTGCTTTTGTCCCGCACACCTGGGATGCAGCTGCCTTGCTAGCCCTGGCAGCAGAAGCGGCAAAAGCCAACACCGGAGAGGGGATTAAAAGCAAAATTCGTGAGGTTGCGGGTTCCCCCGGCACTGAGGTCACAGATGTCTGTGAAGGGTTAAAGCTTGTGCGGGATGGCCAAGAGATTAACTACCAGGGGGCCAGTGGCAATGTTGACTTCGACGAGTATGGAGATGTGGTTGGCAGCTACGATGTCTGGACCGTTAAGGAGGATGGACAGCTAGCAGTCACCGGTAAGGTCCAGCCGGATGCCTCTAATTAGTTCTCCTGATCGGTCTGGGGACTAGACCTAGGCTCCACAACTTGAGCTAGCGACCAAGGGCGCAAACAAGCAACCTTGGGTAGGATCAAGAAGAACGCAGCGAGTAAATCGCTGTTTGCGGCATGAAGTAGATTTAGTTTTTAGTTATGGCTTCAACATTTTCCTTTGATATCGTCAGCGACTTTGATTGGCAGGAACTCGTCAATACAGTGGATCAAGCTGAACGGGAGATCAAGGGCCGCTATGATCTTAAAGATACGCAAACCACGCTGGACCTGCAAAAGCAGGGGATTACCATCAACACAGATAGTGAATTCACCCTGGATGCAGTTCAGACAATTTTGCAGACCAAGGCCGCCAAGCGCAATCTTTCTCTGAAGATTTTTGACTATGGCAAAGTTGAATCTGCCAGCGGCAATCGAGTCCGGCAGGAAGTTGAATTGCGAAAAGGCATCAACCAGGATATCGCCAAGAAAATTTCTAAGCTGATCCGGGATGAGTTCAAGAAAGTGCAAGCCTCAATTCAAGGAGATATGGTGCGGGTGAATTCCAAGTCCAAAGATGATCTGCAGCAGGTGATGCAGCGGCTGAAGCAGGAAGATTTTCCGCTGGCGCTGCAATTTATTAACTACCGCTAGCAGAAATTCCCCAT
>NZ_JBYCCV010000389.1:0-1306 GCF_057473825.1 Aliterella sp. E5.1 | reverse complement strand
AGGTTATTGAGAATAGAAAATAAATTGATCGCAAGAATCAGGATCACATGGTCCGCCGCATGATCAGATCCAACAGGCAACATTTCAAGCCTCATATGTCCGTGGTAGTAGTAGCTCCTTATCTTTTTACAGTCAGTATCTTCGACTGCTTTTAGATACTCCTCCCAGGTGGCCGGAGTCCAGATATCCGCTGGCAGTTCGATTTGCAGATTGCTCATGGCTTTTTCCTCAATTGAGGTGTCACTCTAGGATCGGAACCAGGTCTTTAATCCGGCAGCCTTGATGGCTGAAGTTGCTTGATAGTTCGGCGATACTCATCTGTCCAACCTCTGTCCTAATACGAGTTTGTCCCAGACTAGGATATGCTCAACGTCTTACGGCATCTATTTGAGCCAAGTGTATTTAGCTGAAAGCGTAGACCCCAACCTGAATTGACCGCGCTGGTTGCAAATCTTGATGTAAAAGCTCCCGGACTCTTTCGGTCGTTCCTCGACTAAAGATCGGCTCACTGCAACGGGAACAAATCTTGGCAGGAATATTTTCAACAAGCTGAAACTTTCCATCAATGTTAAAAATCTCATTGATGAAGCCCTCATGAAAATCTTGGGAACCGCAAACACGGCACTGAGTGATAGCAGTCTCCTTTTAAAGTCGCTTGACCATTTAGTTGGGTCTGGTTGATAGAGCGTAATAATTTGCGTTAACTCTGAATCTGCTAGAGAAACCTGAATATGTAATGCCCTATCTGCTTCGGTAAAACCCAAAAGTAAACAACTAGGTGAATACTTATCCTCAGGATAATCTTCAATGACGATCGCACTTTGCCCTGCTTGTCGGATTTCTGTGTCGCTAATATTGCGTTCGATGGCTCGCCGAAAGGCATGTCTGCTAAATTCATATTGTCCGGCTACCAGTTGTTTGCAAGTCTGGTCGGGGGGTTTCATTAATATTGGCTTGGCAAATGAGTAGATTATGCCTATCTATCTTCTAGTGTAGTTGTGGAGTTTGAGGGGGAAGCGATGCAATGCTCAACGCCTTACGGCATCTAGGGTTGAGGAACTCCTCCTCATCCCAGCGGAGAATCAGCGACTCGATGTGCTCAACGCCTTACGGCATCTATGGGTAAAAACTATCAGGATTTCGATTTCGTTTTGACCTCAGCAGGTGCTTCAACGCTGACCCAGCAATCTTCCCCAAATTCACCTAAGCTAAAGCGCTGAAATCTGCCTTGACCCGTTGCCCGATCAATCCAAACCGGGAGACTAATCAAGCCCCGCCTATCTTTCACAAGCCAACAGACTGCTCC
>NZ_JBYCCV010000388.1:0-1459 GCF_057473825.1 Aliterella sp. E5.1 | reverse complement strand
TTACTTTCTGCTTGACTGTCTCTAGGTCTAGATGAGGACAGGCTTGCGTTACTTGACTCCTGTACATTTATCTTTGCCAAAGTTCTCTCTATTTAATACTCTACTACCTCTGACCACAACTTAGTATCAGTACAGACGAATTTATTTAACAAAACTAATTGCTCAAAAAAACTATCACCATTACCTTTGTCTACAAAAAAGTTTAAGCTAAGTCTGTCATGATAACGTAGTCCACCCATTACGTTTATTCGCCCTCAGCATCGAGTACCTGTCACTTTTTGCCTCTTTCCTCGAATTGTCCAGCATTTACGTCTGATTACTCGTAAACTGAATCCAGTTTCGTCCCAAAACCATACTTGAAAAAACTCTGGTGCTACTTGCCCTGCTTTCAAATAACTTGCTAATTTCTCTCGAAATATTGCTCTTTGTGCCTGATTTTGCTTAGATTCTAAGCTGGACTTCGCCCAAATGTAAACGTAGTTTTTTTTTGCAATATTCGAGTAATTTGTTTACTGCTCAAGTTAATTCCTGTCTGCTGTTCCAGATAAGTCGATAATCTTTCTCCCGTCCATCTACCAAATTCATACCCTAATTCCTTCGGCGGGAGTTCAACAACTTCTAGTAATAATTTAATATATTGCTCTGTAGCTTTAAGGGTAATTTCCTTGCTGTCGTTTGTCTTTCAAACTATCCAGGTTATCCGGGTCGCCATGTACGCACCAGTGTGCTACATTTCGATACCCACAACCAATAAAATTAGCAATCTCTTCATAGCTTTTACCATCGTTTTGCAGTAACAGGATCAGGGCGTGTTCTCTCAATCTTGGACAATCATGGGAACGCACTAGGATTTGCAATCTCTCCTTCTGTTCAAAATTTAGAAATCCTTTAGCAGGCATTCCTCCCTCCAACCTTGTTTCTTAAACTTCTATTTTATGCTTTTTATATGTCTCACAGCTTACAACTGAGCTATCAAGGCAGCAAGGGGTATTTGAACAGCCAACAACGGCAAGCGGTAATTAACTGGTTGCAGCAGAAGAATTATTGGAATCTAAGACAATTGCAACAGTATATCTGTGACACCTACAACATCCGCTTCAAATCCCGACAGAGCTACTATGAGTTATTTGCTGCTGCAGGCATCAGTTGGAAGAAAACCCAAAAGTGCAACCCGCACAAAGATCCAGAGTTAGTCAAAAAAACTAGAAATTCTTGCCCAACTCAGCCAATGGATGCCAGAGATAGTGTCTGGGCGCATGAGTATATTTTTCCTGGACGAGTGTCACCTATTGTGGGGGGATGTCTGTGGTTATATCTGGGCGGCAGCTTTTGGGGGTAAGGATACCTTACAAGGGTAGGTTTTTTACAATTAGGAAGAATCAGAAAAAGATAAATCGCTGAAACGATTAAAGGATAAAGGAAACAAACGACCGAGAAACAAAGACTGACCATTGAGCAG
>NZ_JBYCCV010000387.1:0-1320 GCF_057473825.1 Aliterella sp. E5.1 | reverse complement strand
AAAGAAGAGAACCGGATGCCAGCTACGGCGCAAAATTTCTCCGGCAAAACTAGGAACGGACAACTCCCGCAGATTGCCAAAGTTTTTAGAAGAGACAGCGATCGCGCTAATGTCAAAGGTCTCAGCAACCGATTGAATCTCAACCACAGGATTGCCAATCCGAACTTGCGAATTAACTTGTAAATTTAGGGCTTCTAGTTCTGCTTTTACAGGCTTAAGGGCTTGCTCCGCTTGCTGAAGTTGATCATTGCCTTGCAAAAGCCTGCGCCCTCCTTGATTAACTATCCAGCAGAGCATACAGCTCTCTAAAGAATCAGGCGGTCGGTTTTGAGCCTTTTGGCGAAGGGTTTGAACTAGATACTTAGATGATTCACTGCCATCGTAAGGAATCAGCAAGTAACGAAAAAGATGCTGACATCGTAATGCCAGTTCCTCTTCAGTAAAAGTCGAGATCAGTTGCGGGCGCAAAATCATCAGGGGCACTGGCACTTTCTGGCATATACCGACTGTGGTACTCCCAAATAGCTTTTCATTCAGCAGGCTTCGGCTGGGCATCCCTAGCAATAGCAAATCGCTGCGATGCTTCTTAAGCATCTCCAAAACGGCATCAACGGGTCGACCCGAGGGAACCTCTACTTTAACTTCAACGCCGGCAGGCACATTTTCTAGGGCAACCGCAAGTTTTTGCTTGGCTTGATCAACCTTCTCATGGTTAATTCTAGGGATCTCTCCCTCATTCCAAATCGGAACGCTATGGAGAAAGACAATCTGCTCAATCCCATTCACAGCTAAATCAGGGATGTAACGGACCAGACGGTATAAGCCGTCAGAAAAGTCTGTGGAAACTAAAAGGCGCTTAAACATACCTCAAGACCATAAACCAATTTTGCCATTCCAGTTCGATTCTCAACCTTAGGTAATTCTGCCAAAGGTTAACAGCCTCAGCTGATCAAAGGGAATGGCTGTCTTTATCGTCGCATACAAAAAAGGGCACTGCCCGAACATGCCCATCCTAGATTTAAATTTAGGTTAAAAAGGAATTTTTCAATCTGTTGCCCCCCCGTCGACTGAATCTTCTAAGTCTTCTCGGTTAAAGGGTTCCTGGCAAATTTTGTTTATTTACGTCTAAAAGTTAAATTATTGCTTTTAAACCAGACTGCAATCAATTTTTATACAAATTAATCAAAATGACTGGGTTGTTGGTAACGCCCCGGCAACCCCAGCTTCTTTTCCAGGTTAGAAATGAAGCAAGAGATGGAGGTCGTTGCCTATGGGTGCAAAGGCAGACCTAGCTAAACTGAGGTCCTGAGTCTAGCCCCC
>NZ_JBYCCV010000386.1:0-1404 GCF_057473825.1 Aliterella sp. E5.1 | reverse complement strand
CTTGAGCCACTATTGCTGAGGACTACGGCAAGCACTCAGTTAAGCCCTGAGTACAAGCAGAAGTTAATTCAGGAATACTCAAATCGAATAGCAAAAATCAAATCCCATGCCTAAATGCTGATTAATTCCAAGCAAATTAATAGTAAACAAATCAATTATATATAATAATACTATTGACTTGTCATCTAAAATTTGGTATTCTTCTTAGTAAGAAAACAGCGCTACAAGTGTTTTCTATTATAGCTTTTAGAAAATTGAATCATGAATAATTGTAAGTTTTTGAATCGGAGGGATCGACACTTTAAGTCGATGGCAAGCAGTCTCAAAGCATCTGTTTTGAACCAGGGGATGATGCTCGTTAATAAGCTTATTCTTGGGGATTCAGTGCTAAGTGAAGGACAAATACTCCACTCCCCCGGAGGGACTTTTGCATACGAAATCATTGGTCCCTGTTGCCGCCTCTACGATCGTGAACAGCTTCCCTGGCCCTCCTGCTCGATCAATTGGCGGGGTAAGCAACCCAGTTGGCGGCGGGTTGGCCGTCGCCTGATCCTGGACGTTGGGACAAAGAATCATCCTACCTATGCCGTCCGGCTGCTAGGGCAGGATTCCACAGCAGAGCCAATGCTGCTAACCCTCTTCTGGGTAAACTTATCATCCTCTGAGGGTGAATGGTGGCATGGGCGCAAGCCTGGGTCGGTAGGTATGCCCTCACAGCAGATTCTGGCTCTGCCTGCTACTCCAGAAGCTCAACCCACTGTTTTATCTGCCGGGATGGCGTAGTTCATCACCAACACTTTGAGCAACTTTCATCCGGTGCATCTGGCGATCGCTGAAGCCGCCGTTCGATTCGGTAGGCACCGCTAGCCGCAACTCTCTACATTTACGCGGTAAAAGGAGAAAAACCATGAATTATGTTGATTTTGCGCGATATCGAGATTTTGCTAGCCTTGCTCTTGCACAAGCTGAGACAGTAGCCACCAAAGCTGGTGGCCTTTGCCTTAGGACGCGACCCCATGTAATTCAGTTCGCCTGGGATACTTTCGATTCTGCGATCGCAGCTATGGCGTGGACAGTGGAACTAGGAATGCGTTTTAACGACTGGACCGAAGACCCCCAGAACAAGTCTCGGGCGAACCAAACCGTTGAAACAGTTTCAATTTACGCCAATCGAGCATTTAAGATTTGGTGCTGGGCTGTCTCGGTCACTATTGAGGGAGTTCACAATAGTCGTCCTCAAATAGAAAAAGCGATGGCCTCTGGCCGGTCTTTGACCATCGCTCTGACGAAGGAAGGGGTAACTCAAGCAATGGTAATGGTTCGGTTCCTACTTGCTTTACGGGGGTTAATTGCCCAACAGGACTGGGAGGAAGTAGAGGAATACCCAGCTCTACCCGCACCCCC
>NZ_JBYCCV010000385.1:0-1475 GCF_057473825.1 Aliterella sp. E5.1 | reverse complement strand
GTCAAAATTGGTGGTTCCCATTCTTCAGAAGCAAGAACTGTGGGGACTACTAATTGTTCATCAGTGTAGTGGAGCGAGGTACTGGCAACCGCTTGAGATCAGCTTACTTAATCAATTGGCTACCCATACGGCAATCGCCATTCAGCAATCAGAATATCAGAGGTTACAGCAAGTAACTACTTTAGATCGCTTGCCCCAGTTAGCAAATCTGCAACGTGGTACGAATATTTGGAGCAAGAGTGGTAGCGGACGGCACGGGAAGAAGCACCTCTATCGCTGACTGGGGTGTAATATTGATTCTTCGGTAATGTTCTACACTGTTGAGAGACAATTAGATTGCTAAATTGAACTCGAAGCGATTGATGAATAGTCCAATCCCTGTTTCATGCCTCAGCATTGAGTTATTTCAATTACTTGTAGCTCCAGGGAAAACTCAAATAGCCATATGCTTAAACTTATACAGAGAAATCCTCTGATTGTGCGCCTGCTGACCGAAGCCGATGCCCCCTACTAACTCGTTGGCTCACACACTAAGGTGCTGAAGTTTTAGGCGTTGCATAATAGTGATATGAATTGAGGCTAAATCTGATGCAATGTCCTGAATGCAATTCTAACCATATTCGTAAGAACGGTAAGATGCGAGGGAAACAAAACCATATTTGTGTCGCTTGTCGTCAGTTTATTGATGTCTACACAGCCCCTCAAGGATATTCAGATGCAACCAAAGCTCAATGTTTGAAAATGTACGTTAATGGGATGGGATTTCGAGGTATTGAGCGAGTCATGGGGGTTCATCACACTACAGTAATTAATTGGGTTAGGCAAGTTGGAGAGCAGCTACCAGATGTTTACGCTCCAGAGACAACCCCAGAAGCTGGGGAACTCGATGAGTTAGAAACTTTTGTCAAATAAAAAAAACAAAATTTGGTTGTGGACGGCAGTTGACCACTTTAAGCAAGGGATCTTAGGATGGGTGTTAGGAGACCATAGTGCTAAAACTTTTGCTCCATTATGGGCAATGGTGGCTAAGTGGCAGTGTTACTTCTACGTTACCGATGGCTGGGCAGTTTATCCAGGATTTATTCCAGAGGGAAACCAGATTATCAGTAAGACGTACAGGACACGGGTAGAAGGGGAAAACACAAGGCTTAG
Organism: Aliterella sp. E5.1; assembly: GCF_057473825.1. NCBI lineage: Bacteria > Bacillati > Cyanobacteriota > Cyanophyceae > Chroococcidiopsidales > Aliterellaceae > Aliterella > Aliterella sp. E5.1. Next base: position 323 of record NZ_JBYCCV010000385.1, on the reverse strand, counting down.
ACATTATCTGGCAAGACTGCATCGCCAGACCTTGTGTTATTCGCTCATCCGAGGAAATGCTGAGACCTTCGATTCGGTTGCTACTTCACTACCTCAAGTTTTGGGATGTCCCAATTCCTCAATGATTCATAGCATTATTCAGCAACACCAAGTTTTACTATGGGCGACCTCGTCCATAGTACCTCGAGCAAGTTAGCTTTCTTCTGTCACTCTAGGCAGAGGAAAAATAGAAATCGCTCCATAGCTCACTTAGAGATTGGAGACAATCAAACTGATTCATGATGGAGATTAGGCGAGGAAAACCAAGAGATAGTTGTGGGATG
>NZ_JBYCCV010000384.1:0-1297 GCF_057473825.1 Aliterella sp. E5.1 | reverse complement strand
CTGGTTCTAACAATCCTCCTAAACGAGGTCCACTACCCACCCGCGTTCGTGCCTTAGAAGAACGCATTGGGTTAGAGATTACCTTTCCCAGGTTAATCGGTTATCGCTACGACATCACTCAAGAGAAACTTAAGACTAACTTCAGTGCTGTATGCAAATATGCCATCTCAGCAAATGATGTACCTACGATGACAGTGAATGCACCGATTGTGGGACAATCTAGTATTCATACACTGGATGACTTGCGATCGCATAGGGAACAAAAAGTAGCATTTCTTCTTGCCAAGCTGACTTTAGAGAAATATTTTCGTTGGGACAGCATTGAGAAAACTGACCGACCAGAAAAACATTATTTTGATTCTGATGTACAAGCTTGGTTATTTCCCCAAGTATTGCAAATAGGTAAACAGTGGATGCAGGAGTGTGTCACGTATAAAGACAACACCTATCCTCAGATGCTTTTACTTAATGAGTTTGCCCATGATGCAGCCGATTGTATTTACCGTGCGATCACATTTGGAGAAAGTCAAAAATCTCTAAAGCCAATTTTGCGACCCTACGATACTTTTGGTTCTACTCGTTATGTTGACTTTGACACTGCTCGTCCCGTCTATACCACTGAGCCTAGTAAAAGTCATGTCTCCCATGTAGTAGCAGACACCGATAGCTGGGAACAAAAAATGGCTCAAGTGTTGGAAGAAATGGATGAAGTAGTTTGCTATATCAAAAATCACGGTTTAGGGTTCACAATTCCTTACACGCTTAATGGCGATCAGAGAAACTACATCCCTGACTTCTTAACGCAAATCAATGATGGGCATGAAGATTTGCTTTCCTTGATTGTGGAAGTATCAGGCGAAGCGAGAAAGGATAAAGCTGCCAAAGTTGCTACAGCGCGATCGCTTTGGATACCAGCAGTAAACAATCACGGGGGCTTAGGGCGTTGGGCATTTATAGAAATCTCTGACCCCTGGGACGCTCAAAATACTATTCGTGCTGCCCTCAGCAGTGGGCAATTAACTAATTAATTAAGGAAATTATATAGTCATGGCTAAGAAACAAAGTCAATCCTTGACTTCTATTGAAAGTGTCAAGCACAAAGATAAACGGGCTAACATTCCTACGGAAGAATTGAGAGATTTCATGGCGGATAAGGACAAAAACTCCACACCTGTCTTTTATCCCCGTGATACATCGTTAGATCCACAATTAGTCTGGAAAGGTAAAGACGAGCAAGACCAGAAACCCTTGGAAGTCCCCGCAGTCCCAATTTATATTCAGGAAAAAATTCATCCCC
>NZ_JBYCCV010000383.1:0-1480 GCF_057473825.1 Aliterella sp. E5.1 | reverse complement strand
TCGACTCAAGTTGATTGCTTACCAAACGAGCAAAACTGTTTATCAGATCAAACATGGTATGTTCTCAAACTACTTAATTGAGCAACTCAAGTATCCATCCGTTCAAATGTCACTTGCGTAAGTCCTGAATAAGTTTTCCAAATACCTAGTTTTGATAGCACTTGACAAAAAACTAAAAACTTGGATTTGGACAGATTTTGAACTTACCGCCACCTATTCATTTATGCTTTTCTCCAAACGCTCTTATTTGAACGGAGAAGATAATGAATGGTCAAATCACCTTGGAACTCAGAAGAACTCGTTGAAAATTGGACACTTGTGCCAACGGAATTAGAACTGGTGAAGAAGAAAGTTGGTTTTAATCAAATTGGCTTTGCCATTTTACTGAAATATTTTCAACTAATGGCTCGTTTTCCTGATTCTCCAAGCGATATACCCGGCCAGAGCATCACTTACATCGCTTCACAGCTTTTGGCCGATGAATCATTGTATTCTAAATACAATTGGCAAGGACGTTCTATTAAAAATCATCGTGCAGAAATTCGTCAATTATTCGGATTTCAGACCGCTACTACTTCCGATTCAAAGCAGATATCAAATTGGTTAATCGCCAAAGTTTTGCCTGACGAACAAAGATTTGAACCACTACTTCAACTTACCTATCAAAAATGGAGGGAATTACAAATTATTCCGCCAACTTCAAAACAAGTTGAACGTTTAATTCATAGTGCCATTCACCAATATGAAACTAATTTCTGTCATCAAATCTACTCTCTACTTACTCCCCTAAACATCGAGCAAATCGATCTTCTTCTCACTACTGAAGAAACAAGTAATTCTGAAAATATTGAACTACCGCAAGCCAATTATGGAAAACTAAAAGTTTCGGACTTGGCTTTTCTCAAAACCGATTCTGGACCAGTAGGACTAGATAGTTTTTTGACAGAAATAGAAAAACTCAAGCGTATTCGTGTTGTTGGTTTGTCACCTGACTTATTCACTGGAATCTCGTCCAAATTAGTGAAAACTTACCGTCATAGAGCAGCCACAGAGACTCCTTATCACTTACGACAACATAAAAATGCTATCCGCTACACTTTGATGGCAGCTTTCTGTATCCAGCGCAGTCAAGAAATTACTGACAATTTAATTGAGTTACTGATTCAAATTATTCAGCGCATTGGGACAAGGGCGGAAAGACGTATTAATAAAGAATTAATTAATGACTTCAAAGAAGTTACGGGCAAAACCAATATTTTATTTCGCCTTGCTGAAGTAGCAATAGCTGAACCAGATGGGGTTATCGAACAAGTTATCTATCCTGTAGTTTCCATAAAAACTCTCAGAGACTTGGTTACTGAATATAAATCCACTGGTACGGCTTATCGTCAAAGAGTTCATACCGTAATGCGCGCATCCTTTGCCAGTCATTATCGCCGAATGATTCCTCAACTACTATTGATGCTAGAGTTTCGCTCCA
>NZ_JBYCCV010000382.1:0-1376 GCF_057473825.1 Aliterella sp. E5.1 | reverse complement strand
ACTATAAGGCTCTGGGTCTAAAGCAATGCCCTTGACGCGACCAGCTTTGGCAGTCTTGGCAAAGTTCTCAATGTTCATTTCAGCAGCAGCCCAGTTAGCATCGTCAAACCAGTCCCACCCTTCCTCAATCGCAGACCACATTACAATGAAGTTATTAGTGAGCTTAGAGGAATTTGTAGCAGAAAGGTCTTTTCGATCTTGCGTAAATGCTGTGTTTGGGTAGGACTTTTTCTTAAAAACTTTTTTACCTGCATTAAGTTTAATCACCACGCCATCAAAGGGACGTGCTTCCATTTGCTTAATATGCTCTCGAAAAAAATTAGGGGTTGGTGCATCCCAACCATACTCAATCAGCTTCTTCGTGATTCGTTGAGGTTCTACTGATCCTGCTACTAGATACACCATTAGTGAAACCATCACGAATATGCAACCTAAAAAGAGTATCCGACGGGTTGCATTTGCAGAAACATGTAGAAAACTTAAATTACGATAGTAACTATGCAATGCTAAAGCTAACTTATTTTTATGGCTCATGTTTCTTCCACTGCAATTGGAAATATCTAGGAAAAAAGCACGATTGCAACCTAGAGAAAGTAAGCAAACATTGCTTTTGTTGTTTAAATTCTGATATGTAGTTTTTGGTCTTCATTCTGAATAAGTTTATTTTTTGCAGGGTTACTGTTATTTTTTGATTCAAACAGATTAGAATTAAATGCCAGAGCGCCAAATAAATAAGCCCACCATATCATATTAATTTGTCCACCTTTAAAGATAAAAAAATCAAAGAACATTGAAAATCCTGAAGCAAAAATGCCACAATTAAAAATACTAGATTCAATTCTCTGATGATTGTGAAGGAGGAGCTTAACTAAAGCAATCCATAGAGCAGCAAAAAAGGTCAAGCCTAAAACTCCTAATTCAACAACACACAACAGGAAAGTCGAGTGAGGATGATACAGTAGATATCCAAAGGGATGTACTAGGAAGGTAGGAGTGCTATCCATAAAACTAACTTTCGCGTCATCCATATCTGTAAGATACCAGGGCCAATAAGAGCCATAACCTGAACCAGTAATATTAAGCTCAGCAGTTCGATGGCTAATAATTTGAAAGGATGTTAAGTATGTTTCTGAGCGAGATGAATCTTCAAGGGAATAAAGGCGGTCGGTACTAGCTTTTGAATAGACAATTGCTGTAGTTGTTGAGATTAAAATAACTATTATTATAGCAGCAGTTAGTGCTTGCCTTTTATTTTTCATGAATAATGTCAAACACAGAAAAAATATGCCTACAATTAATAGGGCAGCCCGCGAACCAAGACCAACAATAGTTAGTGTTAGAGCCATGATAACGGCCAACTTAAACAGGCGTTGATT
>NZ_JBYCCV010000381.1:0-1323 GCF_057473825.1 Aliterella sp. E5.1 | reverse complement strand
AGGCGACACAGATCCAGGGGCGCATGCCTAGGCGGTAGCTGAGTTCCCATTCCCGGCCCATGTAGCAGAAGATGCCAATCAAAAAGTGGAAGACTACCAGTTGGTAGGGGCCACCGTTGTAGAGCCACTCATCCAAGGAGGCTGCTTCCCAAATGGGATAAAAGTGCAGGCCGATGGCGTTAGATGAGGGAACAACGGCTCCGGTGATGATGTTGTTGCCGTACATGAAGGAGCCGGCGACGGGCTCACGGATGCCGTCGATATCGACGGGGGGAGCGGCAACAAAGGCAATAATGAAGCAGGTGGTGGCAGCGAGTAGGGTGGGGACCATTAGGACTCCAAACCAGCCGACGTAGAGTCGGTTCTCGGTGCTGGTGACCCAGCTGCAAAACTGCTCCCATGCTGTGGCGCTTTGGCGCTGTTGTAATGCGGTTGTCATGGTTGCGATGATTGCTTGTGTGTTTTTTAGTGAATAATCGATCGCCAATATGGCTAAATCGTATCCATATGTTAACTAAAGTATTTTTTTGTAAAGCTAATTCTGGTTTTTCTAACTTTAGAAACAAAGGCTGAGCAGCGATCGCTTCCAAGCCTTTGGAGCGTCAGACTAGTCAACTAAAGCTTTGAGTGCAAAACCAATGACTAACCCCAATCCTAGAAACCGGAGGACTTGCCAAAAGGTCTCTGATTGACTGCTCCAGGTAAACAGGCGACTTTCTAGCTCAACTTCTAAGTTTTCAAGTTGTTCCCTAATTCTTTCTATTTCTGAGTGCAACCGAGCAAGTCGTTGTTTCAGCTCAGCTTGGGTGAGTTGGGCCGCCTTAATCTGGGTATATCGAGCTTTTAAGGATTGAAGTGAAGCCTCAACCTTTGTTAAGGTTTGTTCGAAATTTGCTTCATCTTCAGGAGGGGTCGTGGGCTCCTGGCTAGGCTCCATGGATCATCCTGGGCAGTAAAGGCACAGTAGAATAGGCAAAAACCTTTCTTTGTAGCTTACTTGTTAATAATGTCTTTATTGAGATCCACCCCTGAGACAGAGAATTCTTCTCTAAATTCTCATCCCAATTCCAAAACCCTTGAACTAGCGCAGCTGTTGACCGAACAACTCACCATTACTGCTGGCACCTGGCATCGTTTGAAATCAAATCGCAAGGCTCGGGCCTTAGAGCAGGCAGCGGCGGCAATTGTGTTTCTACTAAAAGATCAACCCCAGGAAGCCCATGTACGACTTCAACAAGCGGTAGGGTGGCTGGATCGTTCTATTAGCGCTCCCCCTTGCCCGACCCATGGCTCCAAGAAAGCCAAAATCTCAGAAGCCTCAAT
>NZ_JBYCCV010000380.1:0-1449 GCF_057473825.1 Aliterella sp. E5.1 | reverse complement strand
GATTCTTCTGGTCCTGGCAGCCACCCGTTGACTACTACAGTCGGTTCGGTGCCATACCCAGAGAGCGAACGCACAAAATCTATGCTCAAATCGCTTAAGTCCGCATCTGCTAGAAACACCCGCCCATTACCTTGTAGCACGTTGGATAGTAGGGTTTTGAGTTGCTGGAGAATAGCCACCCGCGAAGTCTGACAAGTGTTGGAATTAAGCGCGTGCCAAATGACTTGTTCGCATTCATCAATAATCACTACGCCATCGTGCCAATTGTCGGCATTAAACTGCGCTTGACTTTGGGGGTGTAAGCTATCTACGCACAGCCCGTAGCCTAAAACTGAGCCTGTCTCTGAGGTTCTGACTTCGGTAATGTAGGGAATGCCGAAGCGATGGCATAAGGCTTCTACTAGCTGTACCCGATGACCGACGACTAGCACCCACTGCCCGCTAGCTATAGCGTCAGCGACGACGCTTTCTAACAAATGCGTTTTACCCGTGCCTTTGGGTGACTTAATTGCGACTAGCTGTGCTGCATGAGGGAGAGAAATCTCCCCTAAATAACGGCGGTTGACTAGAATATCTGGGGCGTAAGCAAGCTGAGTGTAGCTTCTGCCTAGCCAAGTGTCCCAACTGGCAGCTAAACTCGTGACTTGCTCAAACAAGTCCGCTCCGTGGGCAGCAAGAAAATCATCCACGCCCTTTTCTGGTTGCTGCCAGCTAATTACCCAGATGTCACAACCTAATTGAGTTAATAATTTCCCAGTAGTGGTGATTGCTCGATTGACGTTGCGGACAGTTTTTCGCTTAGAGTCGCGGTCGAAGCAGAAATAGATTTTCCGCCCCCTAGTTGCAAAATGCTTTAGCTCTGGCAGCAGGTAGGAGCGACCAATTTTATTCCCTGCATCATCTTTGGGCGTGCGATAGCCGCCGTCGATTCCTGGCAAAGCGATCGCCGCATACCCCACGGTTAGAAGCGCTCCAGCTTTTTTTGCTCCCTCTGTGATTGTAATCGGGATGTTATTTTCTAGTACCCACGCCCAGAATCCTAATGCTTCCCCGTCAGCAGTTACGACGATGTTATCTGGCAATCGTTTGTTGTATAAATGAGCTACCCGTCGCCAAATTTGCACTGTTACTCTGAGGAAAAATGCTCTAGTACTGCACTTGAACGGATGCTCGTATTTAACTAGCTTGCCTTTTTCATCGCGGACTGGTCTATCTGGCTTGAAGCAGCCCCACCGCATCGGTTGCCAATTATCCAACGGATCTAGTCCATCACACCACCAACCGCCATGCTCGGTGTGGGTATAACGCCTCAATACCCAAGTTGCTAGTCGTCCGGTGTTTGTGCGTGGCAGCAACGGTGAGTAACAAAGATATTCGTAGGGGCGCTGACCTTCCATGCTGTGGACATTGAGAGCAATGATGTCCGGGTCTACGGCACAAGAGCGCCAT
>NZ_JBYCCV010000379.1:0-1412 GCF_057473825.1 Aliterella sp. E5.1 | reverse complement strand
ATAAATAAATTTTGCCTAAGAAATACATATTTTTTAGAGCAATAATTTTGTATTGCCAGTAATAACACGCACGAGCTTATACCAATCAACATAATAAAACTGGTATTTATCCCATATTTAACAAAGGTTTCAACTGCTAAAAGAGTAGTTAGAGAATTAATTGTTTATATTTATAAAAGTATAAAAGTTCATAACATTACACAGATTTATTAAGTTTAAGACTTTACTGCAAATCGTACTAGCATTTTTTCTTTATTACCTGTAAAAATTTCATCAGCACAAAAGTAGTGTAGTTATGTCAACCAACAAGCAAGATAAAGCTAAACAAAATCTACTTAAACAAATTGAGCAGCTACCCAAAACTGACCCCAAACATCAGATTCAATGGCTGTTGCGTAGCTTACTTGTTAAACATAGCTCCCACATTGAGACGGGCTTTGTACTGCCTACTGTAGCAATGGTATCGCTAGTAGTTGTATTGCTGTCAGTGGCGTTGGTAGTGCGAGCTTTTGATCGCTCTAGAAATGCTAGTAACGTCCGAGTTAATCAGGTAGTGCTAAATGCTGCTACTCCTGCTGTCGATCGGGCTAAAGCAAAATTGAATGCTTTACTGTCAGACCCTACGCTACCACGAGATACACCTTCTGATATTGCTCTATATAACGCCATTAATAGTAGCAGATATATGTTCGGCGATGAAACTCAATTGAAACTTGTTAAGGATATTAATGGCAATGGCACTATTGAAAAGCAGCCTGATTCGTCAAAATATGTTTTAGAAAATGATGAAACTCTAAGCACTGCTTGGAAATTTCCCGTTGATACTGATAACAATGGTAAGTTTGATAGCTACACCCTCTATAGTATTACCTTCCGTAGTCCTAGTCGTGGAACAGATGGAAAGTTTAATAGAGTTAGAAATCCATTAGAGGCAAGAACGCCACCTATGAAAGGTGCGTTAAGTAGACAATGCGAGAATACTGCTGGTACTAGCTCTAGCTTGGTGGGTGAATCTAGTTGGTATAAATCAGGTAGCAAGCTAACCAAAAGTTTCTTTGCTTACACTGCTACAGTGCCAATTACCGCTTCTCCTGGTGAGGGCTATGAGGTATATGCAGGTAATAAAGGCTTTACTGCTTTGGAGTATCAGCAAGACCAGAGCCGAGTTCCTCTAAATAACAACGCAGCTTTATTTCAAGACGACCTTGAACTTAGTCCTGGTCCTGCATTTCGTATGAATGGCAAAATATTTACAAATGCAAATTTATTAATAGGAGGACATGGGGGAGCAATTAGACTATATCAAGTTAGTAGCAAAAATTCCTGCTTTTATAAAGAGGAGAATAGCAAAATCAATGTTGGTGGCAATGTGGGAACTGGAAACATTGCAGATACTACTGACCAAACAGCAG
>NZ_JBYCCV010000378.1:0-1392 GCF_057473825.1 Aliterella sp. E5.1 | reverse complement strand
CCCCTCCTTTTTGTGAAATCACTGAGACGATGTGCATGACACCTCCTAATAATCAACTAGTATCATAACAGCATAAGATAATAATATACTAATATCAAATTTTTTCGCAATCTTATAAATTGCATCTTTTATTAACTGCATATCATATGAAACTACAATGCTAGTACTAGTAAAAACAAATCAAAGTGTCAACAACGATGCGTATAATCAAAAATTCAACTATGCGCAAACACAAAAATACAAAAATTATTACGGTGGGAGTTGACGAGATGGGGCTTTGACTCTCGGGGTAGCAATGTGCATCTCAATAGTGGAGCGAAGGTGGAGTCACTCCGGTCGGTGCTTTCAACATCCGGGGAAATAAGGGTAGGGGAGACGTCAGATCAGAAACACATATGAATGATGCTAACGACGTCGGCCATCAAGAGGGTTCTCTGGAGCGGGATAGGGGTAATCAGCGCGGGGATCACGCGTGCGACGTAATTCAATGCCACCCCCTAGACTCGCAACTCCCCCTACGAGTACAAGGATACGCCACGTTGCTGGTACCGCGTCACCTGCGAAAACAGCAAGCCAATAAGTAAGAATCCAAGCACAATCCCTCCCTCACTGACGGGTGAAGACATCAGCTGCGCAGAGCCCTACTCTAGCCGATTTCCGTAGCGCTTTGCCTGAACATAAGACTGTAGGTTAACTTCACAACATCAGTTAGCCATAAACTCTGGGGATGATTAGCCAGGAGAAAGCGGAAGTGCTGTGTCACACCTGGGGTGAGGGGTTCGAGCGGATGTTTGGCCTTGTTGAAGGGTGCTTTGCCCGCAGTGAAAGCAGAGCGAAAGCCAAGGATTATGTAAGAGGCTTGATGAGCGACGTAAAAAGGAAGAACGGCTGGGGGTTGGCAGAACGCTTGGGGATGAAAACCCCCTTGGCGTTGCAACGCTTGTTGAATGAAGCGACGTGGGACGCCGATGAGGTGTTGCAGATAGCGAGGCAGCTTCTTACTCAAGCAGCCATAGCAGATGAGCTTGGTGGCGTGGGTGTGGTGGATGAAAGCAGCTTTATCAAGAAAGGCGCACACTCGGCTGGGGTCAAAAGGCAGTATTGCGGACGTCTAGGCAAGGTGGAAAACTGCCAAGTGGGGGTGTTCCTGGGCTTTGTCAGCATGAGCGTGCAAAGCTTTCTGGATAGACGTTTGTATCTACCGCAAGACTGGTGCGAGGATGAAGCGCGCTGTGACGCGGCGCGGATACCTAAAGAGGCGCGAGCGAAGCCGGTCACGCCGTTTCTTACGTGGCCCAGCCCGACCTCGGCAGGGCCCGCAAGGTCACCATCATGCCCAGGGGCGGCGCGGGCGGCTTTATGGCGCCCCTCTCCAAAGAGCGGATGTACTAC
>NZ_JBYCCV010000377.1:0-1401 GCF_057473825.1 Aliterella sp. E5.1 | reverse complement strand
GGGCAGATTTCTGCCGTTCGTCTCGTCGTAGGCTTGCGAGATTTTTTTAACCGTAGCAAAAACGGATTGCAGCGCGAGAAGCCAGAGGCGTTCGTTCTGTATCTTGCCCTGATTTTTGGCGGTCTCGAGGCTTGGGAAGGTGATGCCGACGCGCAGCGGCTGTCCCTTTTGCTCGGGGTCGCGGATGGTGGCTCGAGTCATAGAAAGTGTGATTTGGTATAACTGAGAAGTTGGGCTCCTGTGGGACAGTGGCTGTACTTGTAAACTTGTGCCAGTTATAAATCCAAGTGTGCAGGAGGAAGCTTGCAATCACTTGCGTTTCCCAAATATCAAGAAATCGAGTTACCGCTGCTCTTTGAACTTACCTTACGTGGAGGGCAAGCTAGACCATCTATACCTGACCAGTATGGACGCAATGTTTATGATGCTCTAGCTGATTATTTTGGTATATCGAAAGAGGCACGGGATTTTCTGATATATGAAAGCAACGGCACCCCACGGTCTAAATGGGAAAACATGGTGCGTTGGGCTAGAAAAGAACTGAAAGACCAAGGTTTGCTGACTTCTCCCAAACGGGGCTTATGGGCTGTGACAGCAAAAGGTAGAAGGTTAGCTGATGAGTTTGAAAGTAACGCCGTTCTTAGTGGTAATGTACAAGCAAGACGTACAATTGATCTTGAAACCTTTCGGCAAATGCAACGAAATGCGGTTGAGATAGGTGCTCTAGGCGAAGCCTATATTTTGAGGAAAGAGCAGGAGTGGTTGTACTCGAACAAGCGTAAAGATTTGGCTGACAGGGTAACTCAAGTATCAGTCACGGATGTTTCAGCGGGATATGACATTCTATCCTTTGATATTAGCGGCGTCGAAAAGTTTATTGAAGTTAAAACCAGTGTTGGCTCATCGTTTAGCTTTGAAATAACTAGAAATGAGTTGAAAGTAGCTAGAAGGCTCGAATCTCAATTCTGGTTATATAGAGTTGCAAAAATCCGCACTCAAGAACCCCTTGTTACAAAGTTACAGAATCCTATTTTATGGCTAGAGAGAGGGGACCTGATTCTCACCCCATCTAGCTACAAAGTTACTATGGGAGAATCGTTTCGCTAGATATCCAACGTCCTTTGAGCTTTGAGAATCTTTGCTCAACTCGCGCGCGTAGGTCTTCCCCCAAAACTCGTAGGCACCGCCCACAAAGTCGCTGCTGCCGATCAGCTCGAGTAAAAGGGCTTGGGTGCTGCTGAGCAGTTCACCGAACGGGCTCTCGGGCTCGAGGGCGAACGCACTTAAAAATTGCTCGGCGGGTAGGCTGCTGATGTCGGTTAGGACCAGCCCCTCCTGCCTCGCTTCAAGCAGGCGCACGCGCACCTGCGCGAAGTCGGTGGGCTCCAGGGTTTCTTTGGC
>NZ_JBYCCV010000376.1:0-1513 GCF_057473825.1 Aliterella sp. E5.1 | reverse complement strand
AGTAGATGAATTGAAGCTACTACTGGATAGGCTGTTAAACCAAGGCGAGTTAGTAATTAAATGGCATCGAAAGATCAAGAATAAAGGGAATAACCATTATATTGCAGCTTAAATGCTTATTAGCTTACTAATTCGACTCCTGCACCTAGTCAGCGCGTACCTGTTGCCAATTCTCCCCTTCCTCAAGTCACGCCGAAAGAGACACCAAAAACTAAGCCACAAACACCATTAACTGTAACCCCGAAAAAATTACCATCGCCTCCTACTTCTTGGGAAAAAAAGCAATTAGGGGAATTTATTTAAGTCGGTATCAAGTGACGAATAATGCCAGCGAACAAACGATTCGCGAACGAGTGCGTTATTATCGCGCTCAAGGCATAAATACAATTATTCATGGAGTGTGGGGAAATGGTTGCACGATGTATAACAGCGATGTCATGCAACAAACATTTGGCTACAAAAGCTGTCCTAACCAATTTCAAGCACAATGGTTAGATTGGTTGATTGATGAGGCACACAACCAAGGAATGCAAGTACACGCCTACTTTGAAAAAGGGATTAAAATTGATAAAAATAGCCCAATTTTTGACCTAGCAGTTTCTAAAAAATGGATTGTGCCTGGAGTCGATAAAACCTACGCTGGCATCGATCATTATGCCCTGGATGTAGAAATTCCAGCAGTTGCTAATTTATTTAAAAAAATATCAGTAGAGTTTGTCCAAAAGTATCCAGATATTGATGCAGTACAGTGGGATGACTATCTAGGCTATCATGCCAACTTGCCTGGAAAAATAGATCGCACTACTTATTTGACTAAGTTTGTGCGGCAAATGAGAACGGACATCAAGAAGGCTAATCCATCTGTTAGTTTCGATCTTTGCCATCATAATCCTTATTGGAGCAAACGTTATTTTGCGGCAGACTGGCAAAAATGGAATGTCGATCGCGTTTTCATTCAAAATTATAACGATGCTAATTTTAACCAAGAACTCGAATATGCTAAGAATTATGCTGGAGTTGCAATTACAGATAAGCAGTTGTATCGCCTAAAAGAACTAATTTCTAACTCCAAAATCAAGAGTATTTTAGCGCCTGGGGGTTCCCGTGAAGCAGCAAAATCCGAGAGGCGACTCTTTGGAAGCCCGCACTGTATTCGGTACTCCGAATCAGTGACGGGAGGATGTCACTATTCCCTTCCACTGGAAAACCCGAAGAAACTGCGGCTTTAGTTAAAAAACTTACTCAATGAACCAAACCACACCCTTGCTAGATACGCGCAAAACCTTAGATACTCACATTTATGCTGTTACAATACCAACCAAGCTTTGGTAACGCGGCGTGGGATAGTGACGGTAACAGGGGAAGAAGAAGAACTGGCGATCACACTAAGCTAATCGGCATCAAAGTTGCATAATAAAAAGGTAAAGCTGATTCAAAGTAACTATGCCACCAGCAGCCAAGAATTTTTTAAGGTCGGAACAAGTCGTTCATCTACAGCAAGCCCTCAAGGAGA
>NZ_JBYCCV010000375.1:0-1355 GCF_057473825.1 Aliterella sp. E5.1 | reverse complement strand
CTGGTTCATCCTGATGGCCGCACCTTCTTGCTGGAAATAGTTGGTTACTGGCGTCCTGAATATCTAAAAAAGAAGTTTTCTCAAGTTAGGCAGGCGGAGCGGGAAGATTTAATCCTCGCCGTTTCTGAGCGCTTGAATTTAGAAAAGGCTGGGGTGAAGATCCCGGACACGCCGGTACCAATTATTTGGTTTAAGGATAAACTCCTACCCAAGTCTGTCCTGGCGGTTTTAGACCCTTCCTAGAAGACCACCACCCTCTACCAGAAGATTAGGATTATTATCAGGATGACCATCAGCCTAACCACCCTAAAAGTATTGTTATGAGGACTGGGTCAGCCCAACACCCTCACTTTGGAGTGTTAGGCGGATGAGTTCCGTCTAATAATAGTTAGGCAGCATACATAGACACAGCCAACGGAGGCTAAATGATTCGACTTGATGATCAAGTAACTATTGTTACCGGAAGCGGCCGCGGGCTGGGTTTAGCCTATGCGCGCCTGCTCGCGGAAAGAGGAGCGCGAGTCGTCATACACGACGCGGGCGTAAGCAGGGATGGCACTGGCTCCGATGCAGACGTGGCGGCCAATGCCGTAAGAGATATTCAAGAGGCTGGCGGAACGGCGGCCCCGAGTATCGAACTTCTTGATAGTCGAGAAAACTGTAGAAGTTTGGTGGAAACTGCGCTCGCAGAGTTCGGCCGCCTCGATATCTTGATCCATAATGCTGGCTGGGTTGCCTACCAACCGATCGAAGAGTTAACCCCAGGATTTTTGCAACGCGCCATCAATGTCAACATTGAAGCACCAACGTGGTTGGCTCAAGCTGCCTTTCCGGTCATGAAGCGTCAAAACTACGGGCGAATCGTGTTGACGACTTCGGACAGAGCTATTTATCAGCAATATGCACTTAATGGCCTTGGTCCCTATGCGATGGGGAAAATGGCGCAAATAGGTCTCATGAATGTACTCGCGGTCGAGGGCAAAGAGCACGAGATTATCACCAATGCGATTTGTCCAGTGGCAAAAACGCGTATGTGGGGCATCGAGGATGAGCCGGAGGATTTGCGGCCAGACCAGGTAGCACCAGGGGTTTTGTATCTCGCCTCTCCAGAATGCCACGAGTCGGGATTTATATTAAGGGCAGGAAACGGGCAATTCACGGGGGCGCACTGGGTTGAGCGAGAGAACGTAGATTATCCAAAAGACCTCGCCGCCATTGATGCGTCTACTGCGGAGAAGATAGCCACTCATTGGAAAGATATTGCCTCGGATATTGCATTTTGAACGGAAATGAGTAATCTGCGTAAAGTGCTGCCCAACAAATGCCGCTCAACTCAGGCGTTAGTCTTAACGTTT
>NZ_JBYCCV010000374.1:0-1369 GCF_057473825.1 Aliterella sp. E5.1 | reverse complement strand
ACAATTTCACTGCTTGCTGACTATTATCATGCTCCTCCTTTCCCTCAAGGACATCAACCCAAACTGATTGAAATCTATTTTGATGAGTCAGCAGATGGTCCAGGGATTATCTATCAGCATGAACAAGGGCTAACCTTTGACTTCGATTTTTACAAACCCAATTCCTCTACTTTCTTTATGGATGTAGACCACGAGGTTGCTTACATTCGCCTTGGTTCTTTAGTGCTGCTCAATCGCTCAGAAGGGATTGTCCTGCCTGATATATCGCCAGAAACCAATATCAATATACCTGAGCTTGAGCTTTAGCGTTTACTATTTTGCGATCGCATACAGGAGGTTGAAAAGTGCCAGAGTCGAGTCCAAACGCTAAATCCCCAAATCATTCTAGTTCTGATAATTCAGCCAAAGAGCCAGAGCGCCAACGTTTTGAGGCATTGCTGAGTAACTTGCACTGGCAAGCTAAAGCGCAAGGAAAAGAAAATGCCACCATTACTGTGCAAGCTGGCAGATCCATCATTTACAGAGGCGTTCCGGGTCAAGATCCTCTGTCCAGGGACATCCCAACTGAAACTATCTTGAAAGTTTTGCAGGCAGTAGAAAATCCGCAAGCCTCCAATGGAACAGTTAAGCTGTCAGTGGATGGCGATGTCGCTTTTTACAACCAGAAGGGGAACGTTGCCCAAGATACTTACAAACTTGCCGAGCAGCGCTCTATTGCCCAAAAGCAAGAAGTTACTCAATCGTCCCAATTAGAAGCAGCAAAACCAACGGGTGACATAGATCTGCTAAAAGGACGAGTGGATCAACTTGAAGCCTTAGTTGCCAAACAGCAGCAGCACATCCACTTGCTAGAACAACGCACTAACGTCATCGGCTCTGCGCCTATCCTGAAAGTCGGTAACAAGTTGGGTAATTGGCTGGAGGACGTTCGCAATAAGGTAGGTAAAACCCTTCAGCAAACAGGAGAGCATCTCTCTAAACGCATGGAGCAAGACAAGAACCTGCTAGAGTCTTATAAAACTGCTTTGCAGACTGCGCGTCAAGAGATATCTGTAGCCTACAACCAAGTACAAACAGCATACGACAAAGGTGCAGACAGACACCACGCAGTTAACAACGCTGTTTTTAAGGCAGCCCAAGGAGTTGCTTCAGGAGTTGTAGATGTAGCAAAGTACGCCAATGCAGTAGTTGCTAAACACCAAAGCCAACCTACGTCAACTGACAATAATCAAATTCCTAAAGAACCACCTGTCTTTAGGGCAAGCGAATTGTGGAAACATTACAGCGAAAAGGTTAACGTTGCTGGTCCATTTCAGACAGCAACAGCAGTCGCACAAGCTGCTTGGCGTGAAGGAGTTGCCGAGGCAGA
>NZ_JBYCCV010000373.1:0-1393 GCF_057473825.1 Aliterella sp. E5.1 | reverse complement strand
GTGCTTTGGGGTTGGCAGCCTCTCCAGCTGGTTTTCTGCCTCAGCGAATAGGGCCGTCGGGGCGATGCTGAGCTGGTAGTGCTAGCACAGGGCTAGCCGGTAACGTCTAACGCCGACAGCAGAGAGCCCCAAGCCTAAATGGTGGCGCTAGGACTACTCTGCTTCTGGGAATGTGCGCTTAAAGTCGTCAAGCAGCTCATCCATTTCCTCTAGGGCCTGATTAACATCAATTCTCAAAGTTCCTAGATCTGGCTGCTCTAGAAGGTCTAAAAGATACTCTCGCTTTTGCTCCACTTGGTTGACTTTCTCGCGGATTGTTTCGGGTTCCATTAGCTGACTCATAAAGCAATTACTCCTTAAGATAATTCAAGTTACTAGCGATCGGCAGCAAAGGATGAATACCCCATCTCATTTCCTGATCACGGCTGCCTTGGAAAAAGCCTTGCCTCGACTTCAAATGGTCAAAGGGGCAATTTTGTGGGGGGCGGTTGCGCCAGACCTACCGCTTTGGGTGATTTCACTGATTAGCATTCTTTATTACCATCTGATTCTAGGCTGGGAGACTTGTGAAGCTTTTCGCTTTGTGTTTGCCGAGTTGTACTTTCAAAATCAGTTTTGGATTGTTTCACACAACTTACTTCACGCTCCCGTACTGTTAATGCTTGGTTTAACCTTTGTCTGGTACAAACGACACAGGCTTGATTTACGGAACAACTTACGGGATCGCTGGCTCTTGTGGTTTCTGCTAGCCTGCTTGTTGCACACTCTAATAGATATTTTTACCTATGCCAACGATGGTCCATTAATCTTTTTTCCCTTGGAGTGGACGATTCGCTTTCAGAGCCCGGTTAGCTACTGGGACTCAAGGCATTATGGCAGAGCGTTTAGACTGTTTGAACAAGCCTTAGATGGTGCTCTCTTGGTTTATCTATACGGTCAATGGGTTGTTCGATACTTGGATAAACTCATCCGCTCCTTGTCTCAATCAAAATAAGGCGCTGTCACGCCCTGCAAAAAATAGCTGCCTTTGTGGCTAGAGATTAATTTGACACCTCAGCCATCTCAATGACGCGGCCCTCATAGTCTTTGATCAAGAAGTTAAGCGGCCGCTCACGGCGGATCTTATGCTTAACGTGACGAGTTTGAACCCGCATTAGTACCTGTTCTAGGCAATCGCGGTCAAAGCAGACATGGCGCTGGCGGTTTTTCTCTCCCAGACTGGCCCCGGAAATAATATGCAGTTGAACATTTTTTTTGAGTTGATACCAGAGGCCATCAGGGTTATTAAATCCAGCTCCGGTAGATCGTCCTAAATCAGCGGACATATACAGGGGATCTACACTTGATAACCCCAGGGTTTGCTCATAGTTGTAGTAATAGTGCAACGGGATAT
>NZ_JBYCCV010000372.1:0-1406 GCF_057473825.1 Aliterella sp. E5.1 | reverse complement strand
GGACTTACCCATGAAGATATCTTGGCTTGCTTAGGGTATGCCAGCGCCACATTACGGGCGGAAAAGGTATATCCCCTACAGGTGTGAGAATTCTAGCCGATGAGAACTTCCCCAGTCTTGCAGTGGCGGCCTTGCGACAGCAGGGGCACGATGTGAGTTGGGTAAGAGCAGAAGCGCCGGGAATAAATGATCCAGCTGTCCTGGCTTGGGCTAAGTCTGAAGAACGTACCATTTTTACCTTTGACAAGGGCTTTGGAGAGTTGGCGTTTCGAGCTAAGTTGGCTGCGTCCAACGGTATCATTCTCTTTCGAATGATTGGACCTCCAAATGAAGTGGTGAGCCGAGTGGTTGCGGTTATTTCTCTGCGTGAAGACTGGTCAAGGCTGTTCGCGGTGGTTGAGAGGGATCGGATTCGAATCAAAGCTTTGCCTGACACGGAAATGGGAGATCAAGGATGAATCTCAGACACCAGCTATAGCGGCAGTTCATACAGTAGAGAAGATGAACCATACAGTAGTCTAAAGCGTTATCTGTTCCCTTAGTATTTTCAGGTGGTGAACAGCCAGTTAGCTAACTTCGCTCTCAGGTGTGGCAGTCGTTTTAGAGTAAGCTGTGGAGACAAAAAATTCAGTTTTGATGCGTGAGAATCGCGTGTTGTAGTCGTATCTCAGCTAATCGTTCAGTTTGGTCGCTTCGTGTCCCGATCGTAAATTCTCCAACGAGCGCATAGTAAGCCATTCGAGCACGCACTATTGCTTCAAACGGTGCAAAGCCAGCTTGTGAAAATAAGTCTTTGGTATAGTTCAAACGACGTTGATCGACTTGGGCAAGAACAGGAGCAATTTTTGAATCGTTTGTTGCCCAAGCCCGAATCGCATTTTCTACCTGACCATCATCCTGAACAGCTAATTCAAATAGATAGAGTAGTTTACTCATAGCATCGCCTCCCATTTCTTCTACTCGTTCAATGATGCTATTGGTTTGGAGCTTTACCCATTCCTGCAAGATTGCTTCTAATAGGTCTTCTCTATTTTTGAAGTGCCAGTAAAAACTACCCTTGGTTACTCCCATTCGTTTGGCAAGTGGCTCGACTCTGACTGTCTCAACTCCACTTTCTGCCAAAGTCTTCAGCCCTTGTTCAATCCAGTCCTGCCGTTTCAGATTCGAGATTTCGTTTTTCCTAACCATACGGTAGCGTATTGACAATTGCAGGATACTACATTAATCTATATCCATACGGTAGCGTATTGAAAGGAAATGTATGGTTACTCTAATCGAAACGAGGCCCGGCTCGAGGCCCATGGCCACGCCAAAGTAGAGGCGCGCCAGCGGGCTCAGCGCGACGAGGAGCAGCCCCGCGGTCATAGCAACACTCAAGAGGTGCGAAAAGCGCCGCAAGTTCCGCC
>NZ_JBYCCV010000371.1:0-1521 GCF_057473825.1 Aliterella sp. E5.1 | reverse complement strand
GACAGTACGATGGTTTCTTTGACCTCTGCGCTCCACGTCTTTCGTTGCTTGCCCATGTACTTCCTCCAAATTCTTCAACCCTCGCATAGTTTGGGTCTCGTTTGGAAGAGATCACTGGAGCATTACCCCCAGGACTTAACTGATGTCTTTCAACTTCACCGCGATGAAGAGTCGGGCGATTTTTGTCGAATTAATGACAATGGTGATCGTGAAACGATATGCCATATACAAATTGATGAATCACGCATAGTGGTAGCCATAAAAGCTCAAGTCTTATATGCCTATCTACTTCTCAAAGAATCTGCCCTTATAAGGTTGTTTGATGTAACAAGGATAAAAAATGACGAGCTTTTCCCCTGGAACAACGTCATAAGAGAGGATATATCCCTACCTGAAGATAAAATTTATGCTCGCTTTATAGGCAATAAAGTGACACCAGGTGATATGACAGCAACGCGTGGTGCTCAGATTGTTGGAGTCGATCGGCGGTATGTATGGAGTCAAGCAAACCATGAGCTGATCCATGAACGAGACGATAAAGAGTTTTGCGACTTCATCGTCAAGGACTGGAAAAATGCCAAGGTAACAACATGTAGTTGTGCTCCTGAAGCGATGTCTTCATACTTTGAGCCCTCAAATGACAAACCATTTGAAACGTCTCCTGTCTTCTTCAAACCAGAAGTTTTAGATAAGTACAAGAATAACCCTGACCTCTACGAACTAAAGGATAGGCAAATCTACAAAATTGATGGCTGGAGCTCGAGAACTTATGACGTGAACGAAGAGGGCCAAGTTCATACTTACCTCTGTTATCTTGCTGGCTTGCCCTATAAGGAGCAAGTCTATTGGAAGTCCTTCAACGAAGCCCCGAAGGGTTCTATCAGCAGGAGGACTTATGAAACAGACTTTGAAGGTAAATGGTCGGAGCTTACCGACCCGGCAGAGGTGCTTAGACAACTACTTGAAAATGTAAGAATTGAGTTGCCACAGCTGTTTCCACGTCTAACTCTGCAAGATATTGCAAGGCTACACCGAGTGCTTACGGACAATCGTAAGCAGTGGGGTGACGCATTACTCCAGCTTGACCAGCTCGTAGTTGAATCGCTGGACAAAAAGCAGGTGAAAAAACTAGCTACAGCACACGACTGTTTTGACAAGCAGCTAGGCAGCATCAGACAGTTACAGGAAGTTATACATAAACTTGGTTACTCTAAAGATGATGTGGAAGCTTTTGCCGAGCTACACAGTTTACGTAGCAAGGTTGTCGGTCACAAACCGGGGACTGAAGCAGAGCGTATCGTTAGGCAACTCAGAAAACAACACCGTTCGTTTCCTATATACTTTGATGATCTTTTATCGCGTGTAAGCAAAGCTACGCAATTCTTGCTGGATCACAAAAGCGAGTTGACAGAAGCATAGTCTTGCCCTTGCCCTCCATTGACGCACCTCTGCTCTATGAGGCAACAGCAGAGATTGAGCATGAGCGAGCACAAGGTATACTGCACGTCGTGCACCTTGTCA
>NZ_JBYCCV010000370.1:0-1443 GCF_057473825.1 Aliterella sp. E5.1 | reverse complement strand
AGGATGATCTCGGCTTGGAAATGTCGCCACTTGAAAAGCTCAGAAGTTTTCATTTACGAGAGAGAAAAACATGGGCTCTCACATTATCATCAGGCCGCTGACTGACCCCTGTTTTTGCGACACAACCTTAGAAAGGATATAGACGCAAATGGTGCAATTCTGCTTACTGCAGCCGCTCTCGACATTGTCGTCTTAGGTGCGTTCATTCTTTTGAAAGGAACTTCCGACCCTATGATTCTGTTGGTGGCCGGTTTAGGATTGGTCTTCACATTTTTGGGTGAGCGGTTCTTCCTCAAGAATCATCGAAGGACTCAACAGTAACCCTGATTTGTAGCTAAGCAAATAGTTAGAATCTACAGGCTATGAGGCAATTTAAAGAATAGTCGTTTCCTCCTTTTTATAGTTGAGGCATGTGCTCTCCGTGCGCATATTATTAGTTGAAGATGAACCAGATCTAGGAGCGGCGATTAAGCGGACCCTCAATCACGAAGCTTATATTGTTGATTGGGTTCTTAATGGCACTGAGGCTTGGAATCATTTAGAGGATCAGTGGACACAGTACACTCTGGTCATTTTTGACTGGCTACTACCAGGTCTTTCTGGCTTAGAGCTATGCCAATACCTCCGAGCCCGACAGCGATAGTGACACCTTGCCTTTCATTCGTACTGAACTTGATTGGATATCAGTAGCTCTTGAGTCTGGCAAGCCTTTTTTGGGAATTCGCCTTGGGGCTCAGCTATTGGTACATGTACTTGGTGCAACAGTTGCACCTCACCCCCAAAGCTTGGTCGAAATTGGCTACTTCCCAGTAGTACCAACCCTATCCGGTCTAGAGCATTTTCCGGAAGCACTATATATCTATGAATGGCACAGTGAAGGGTTTGAACTGCCGCAGGGTGCTGCCTTGTTAGCCTCTGGCGAGACTTTTGCCAATCAGGCATTTCGTTATGGCAATAACGCCTACGGTCTACAGTTCCACCCTGAGATAACAGCAGAGATTATGTATAGATGGATGGAGCGAGGAGTCGATCGAATAACGTTTCCTAAGGCCCAGTCTTACAAGGAGCAGATTCAGCGGCATGCTGTTTACGGTCCAATAGTTGAAAATTGGCTCAAAGGATTTCTAGAACTATGGCTCAAAGTTTAGCTTCACTTTACACACTGAGTTACTGAGTCAGCAGGAAAGGGTTGGGGTTGCCGCAGGAAGGGTCATGTATCAGCTTCAACGTGACCTGAGCGGGCTCAAGCTCCTTCCCAGTTGCGCTGGGGTTGACGACTTCCCCCTATCTTGCTGGATGATTGGACAGATTGTCCCTGCTCGAGGGATGGGGAAATCCTGCCAGCCTGAGAGGAGACCCTGAAGTTCGGCTCTTAGTATCAGTAACTGCTCAATCTGCTGGTCGACTTGTACGACCTTGTCCTCCATTTTCTTCTTAATGTCA
>NZ_JBYCCV010000369.1:0-1531 GCF_057473825.1 Aliterella sp. E5.1 | reverse complement strand
AGGGCAATCCCGGAGATAAATTGGGGACGATATCCGCTTCCGAAAAGTTATCTATCAAGGCTGGTGCCGATCAAGACCCCCTTACTGGTGCTGTAAAGGAAGATTTGTTAGGTGGAATTGTTCAGATTAACTTTCAGCCGAATATTTACACAGACGGTAAAACTGTGGATGTTCCTAGTGGGTATACTCCAGACTTTGGTTTAGGTTATGACGATGACCGGGGTTATGGCTGGGTTCGGCAAGACAGTCTAAGTCGCACTCATGTGCCCCTAAACATCAGCTCAAATGCCCGCGATCGCAACCGTCCTGGGATTGATCAGCGACTCGATACCCTCCTACACATGCAGTATTTGTCTAGGGTTAATAATCCCACGGCAGTAAAAGTTCCGGCTGC
This sequence comes from Aliterella sp. E5.1, assembly GCF_057473825.1. Lineage (NCBI taxonomy): Bacteria > Bacillati > Cyanobacteriota > Cyanophyceae > Chroococcidiopsidales > Aliterellaceae > Aliterella > Aliterella sp. E5.1. The sequence goes on along the minus strand of NZ_JBYCCV010000369.1, from coordinate 1,137 downwards.
ATGGGAGTATGCCCTCCCCAGTGGGAACTACAACGTGACCGTTAGCGTGGGCGATAGTTATACAGACAGCCAACATACCATCAACGTGGAAGGAGTCACTGCTATCAGCCGGTTTCGGGGCAGTGCAATGCAGGAATACAAACAGGCTACAGCCCAGGTCAATGTAACCGACGGCAGGTTGACCATTGATGCGATTAAGGGAAGCAACACCAAGATTAACTATGTTGAAATTCAAGCGATTTCTGACTCAAAAACAGTTACCGTTCCTGTTGTAGGGGACGAGAGTGTTTATTCCAGCTATAACGATCCTAACGATAACTTCTTAACTCGATCCTCCGTTAGGGGTGGCCTGTTTACAGGGGTGGATGGTGGGATTAGCCCCTCACCTGCAAGGTTTTATCTCAAGTTCAACCTTCCAGAATTTGACCCGGCGACCCAGATAACCGCGGCTAAACTCACAGGCTTCTACAACGACGACTACGATTCGGCAGATGATCGCACCCATGGGATCTACTTTGTGGCCTCTGATACCTGGTCAGAATCAACGATCACCTGGGACAACCAACCAGGACAAGCCTATGGAGTGCCAGAGGCAAGTTTTGACGCTGCTAAAGCAACGGTCGGCAGTTTTATAGACTGGGATATTACCAAAATCGTCAACCAAGAATATCAAGGTGACGGTGTGCTGAGTTTATTATTTCACGCGAACGCTGAGGGCTTAGTTGCAGACAACCGGAACTGGGAGTACTTTGCTGAGAAAGAGTTTGATAGTGCAAAAGCATTCCGCATCCAGCTCACAGTTGGGCCAGTCTCCTGACTAGAAAGGCACTTCAAATTAGGATATGAATCGAAATGATGTTCTGGGCAATGACTTGAGTATCTTTCAACTCACCTTCGTCAGAATGGTAAAAAACTGACTCTCCAATGATTAATGTCAATATCCAGGTCAGGCACGGCCAAATTCTTTCAATGCCTGTACATAGTTAGCGATCGCATGATCCTTAAAGCGCTGGGAGACAAAATTTAGACTAAACCGAGGACCAAGCCGATATTCTGTATCCACACCTCGACCGCAACAGCGCCAGAGCGGTTTACAGCCTGCTCGTGGACTTGGCCCGGCAAGAAGGCAGCGCGGTG
>NZ_JBYCCV010000368.1:0-1406 GCF_057473825.1 Aliterella sp. E5.1 | reverse complement strand
CTATTTGTGGCATTTCGGTGAAAAATTAACCTAAACACTGGGGCAAAAATATGATTTGCGTTGCCGATGAAATATCTCTGCTAACACGCCAGGAGCAACAACTGCATCAAAGTTTAGACAACTTGCGCGGACAAAGAAGCAAGGTCAAAGAGCATAGGCAGTTTGATAAAGAACTAGCAGGAATAATCCGTAAGCGCCAGAGTTATGAGGCTTTAGCGCGACTTGAAGTAGGAATGCTGGTCAACCGTGCAGATTCAAAATCCCTGGGAGAAGTTTGCGAACTAAAAATCACCCCTGGCGGATTAGCACAGGTATGGGTAAGTTGGGATGGCAAGATCCAAATCCCCGAACAGCCTCACCTACTTCAAATTGATGAGTGGGCGAAGGAGCAAATTGTCTCTGTAGGCGATCGCATAGCGCTCAATACCAGTCACGAGCAATCAGGTAAAACCTTTATTGTGGCGCGATTATTAGCTAGGGGAGGGGTAGAGACAACGGATGAAAATATCTTTGAGCGTGAAGAATGGGTATTAGCCGAAAACTGCACAGAAGTTGTGGCAAATGTTGGTGAGGAGTTAGTCGGCAGGGAAAGTAGACCTATAACATTGGAAATTGAGATGGAAGAAGCTGAGAGTGCGATCGCCGTCGAAAATCTAACGACAACTCTTGAAATAAGTGAATTGACCCAAGAGGAGGAACAAGAGCGCCACAGGCTGGAGTTGAAGGTAGAAAGGGTATTTCGAGAAGCTGGAAGGGCATTGCAAGAATTAAAAGATAAGAAACTATATCGCTCGACCCATAAAACCTTTGAAGCTTATTGCCAATATCGTTTCGGCTTTAGCCGCGATGCAGCTTATCTAAAAATTTCGGCGGCGATGGTTTACGACAATATTCAGAAATTTTTGCCGACCATTGGTCGGCAAATTTCTATGCCGACTAGCGAACGTCAATTACGTGATATAGCGAAAGCAAATTTTGATCCAGAGGTTCAAGCTACAGCCTGGATACAAACTTTACAAGAAACAGGTGGTAGACAGCCAACAGGTAAGGAAGTCAAAAGCACTGTTGAACGCCTCAAAGAAAAGCCTCTCATCAAAGCCAATGATTTCTGCACTGTTGGTGATGCGTTTATCCTGACCAGATTAGAAGGAACGGAACGAAAATATAATGGCTGCTGGGCGATCGCGCGGGAGCTAAGAGAATTTACAATAGCCGTTGACGTTCACGATACTACTTTTGCTGTGAAACCAGACAACCTTGATCCGATTGATTTACCCGATGTCCGCCGTCAATTACCAGAGACGCTGAAACGCATCAAACAGTTACGAAACTGTGGCTTACTAGATCGTTGTGCTTATACGGTTTTGGAGTCTCTGGGCAGGCAAATTTATCTAACCGATTTTGAG
>NZ_JBYCCV010000367.1:0-1435 GCF_057473825.1 Aliterella sp. E5.1 | reverse complement strand
ATAGAGGTTGTGGAGACGGGCAAACGTAGATGGGTTGACCCTCACTGGTTTCGAGGCAATAGCTATTTCCGCATTGGCTGGCAATGGGTCAAGACGGCGTTAGAACAAGGGTGGAAACTCATTCGCACGGTCTCCTTTAGAGGAAACTATGATCCTGAACCCGTGATCGCTTCACGCAAGCAAGCTCAGCAAACAAGGGAGCGGTTAGAATTCAAGGTGCAAACCTATCGTTATAGGACCGACTAAAGTTTTGTCAGCCAACCAGGTTCAGATCTAAGACCTGACGGTAAGGATGCTCACGAGTTCGGAGAGCTTTCAGCGTTTGCCGATAAATCTGGTTGGTGGGCACAATCCACAGCACCAATCCCGTCTGCCTTTTCAAGTAGTGGGCGTTGATCAATCCGATTGCATGGGTTGCCAACAGAGTTTTGCCGCCTCCCGTAGGCACCTTAATGCAGAAATTGGGGAGTGGTTCACCTAGACCATTCTTCTTGTCATAATGGATTGCTCCTTGAAAGGTAGTGCCCCCTTTCGCTTTCTCCCAAGCTTTGCGTGTAAAGTCAAATGCCATGTCTGGATCAATGGCAAGAGCTTTTTCATACTTGGCGCGGAACCCAGCCAAATGCTCAAGGTAAACCTTCACCTCATTGATGCAGTGTTTTTGGTAATCCTTGAGTTCCATCGTGATAATTTAGGCGACAGCGCAAATTGTACTAGGTTCAGGCAAAGGTTCTCCAGATGCCTCATATGCCATGACCAACGATTCGAGGGCTTCAATCCCTTGGGTAACAGCTTCTTCATAGGTTTCGCCATGGGTGCGCCACTGCTGTCCAGGAAAGTCAGGAAACCCCACCAGAAAACAGTTATCCTCTTCCGACCACTGAATCACCATTTGATACTTAAGTCTGTTCGTCATCTTGGTTTTCCTCCACTTCCTGAATTGCCCTTAAAATCTCTTTCTCCTGATAGGGTTTAGCATCCGTACTATCTTTACCAGAAACCGTTATTTTGCCTGCATAGAGTGGATGTATCCAGTTTGTATGACTGCCTTTTCCGGGAAGTTCTTGAAATCCTACCTTGCGTAACAACTGCTTCAGTTCTCGAATCTTTTTCGGCATTACCCTGATTTCCTTGCAATCACATAGCTATCAATCTCCTATTCCTTGAATTTATAAATTTCAAAGGGAAGCTGGCAGTATTCAATGCGATACCGTTCTAAGGTGTCGGTATCCAAATATTTCATCGGCGCAAAGATCAACCGTTTTTTGCAGTTAGGTTCAGGCAGTCCCAGCTTTTCTGCTTTGTCTAAATCCAGTGATGTGGAGCGCAAGTAGTTTAGATCGGGCTGATAGAGCAGATAAATCTCAAAATCTTTATTCTCGCCAACGAAATTTCGTTCTTGATCGACTTTAGCAGGATCAGATCGGAAGAGCGT
>NZ_JBYCCV010000366.1:0-1538 GCF_057473825.1 Aliterella sp. E5.1 | reverse complement strand
CTACCTCGAGATGTTCGGAAATCTTTGATCTCCTGCAATGATTGAATTAAGTTGAGCGCCATCTTAATTTCTCAAACTTATTTGTTTTAATCATTATAATATTTTCTTAATCAACGAATTATCCCTGCATCTTGCGCTCCTCTAATTTCCAACTGCAACGGCACAAACTGCTGCTCTGCTTCCCGAATTTCTTGGAACGATGCTGACTGCGCTCGTCCTTCCCGCAGCCAACTCCGCAACGCCCCAATTGTTTCCTGTTGAGAAACAGACAGTGGTACTTGACGCTTCAATGCCCCAGAAATATCAGAGGTAGTGAACTCCCGACTAGAGTTGAAACCTACATACATCGCATCAATAATCGCCTGCTCGATCTCTGCTCCTACATAACCTGCCGCTTCCCGTGCCAATTGCGTGCTGTCGAAGTCCTGGGGCAGGCGTTGACGCTTACGCAGATGCACTGTAAAAATCTCTTTACGCTCCTCTACTGTGGGCAGATCGAGGAAGAAAATCTCGTCAAATCGTCCTTTACGTAGTAGTTCTGGCGGTAAGCTAGAAATATCATTAGCGGTAGCCACCACAAAACAAGGTGCAGTCTTTTCCTGCATCCAGGTAAGAATCGTGCCAAATACCCGTTTGCTTACGCCGCCGTCCGCCCCTCCAAAGGCAAACGCTTTTTCAATTTCATCAATCCACATTACGCAGGGAGCTACTGTCTCTGCTAGTTGCAACGCTCGTCGGGTTTTTTCTTCTGACTCACCTACTAAACTGCCGAACAGCGATCCTACATCTAACCGCAACAAAGGCAACCGCCACAAGCCACTAATCATTTTGGCAGTCAGACTTTTGCCTGTGCCGGGAATGCCAATCAAAGCGATTCCTTTGGGCGAAGGCAGCCCATAGTTACGTGCTTCTTGGGTGAATGCTCGTTCCCGCATCCTCAGCCATTCTTTCAATACTTCTAACCCACCGACATCCGCAGGTGTTTCATGGACAGCATAAAACTCCAGTGCCTCACTCTCACGGATAATTTGTTTTTTTTCCTCCGTCACTAGGTCAATGTCGCGGTCATCTAATACCCCATGACTGACAATCGCTTTGCTAAATACTCGCTGTGCTTGAGATGCGGTTAGTCCTAAAGCTGCTTGTACCAGTTTCTCCCGTCCCAATCGCGTCAGGTTTACTTTTACCCCTGGTGTTTGGGTAAGTCGTTGCAGCACTGCTTCCAACTCAGGTGTTTGGGGCATTGGGAATTCTACTACTACGGCTTCATCCTTCAACTCTGCGGGAATTTTGCTAGAAAAAGACGTAACTAAAATAGATTTCTTGCTGAACTTCAGCCGTTGGGCGACGCTGCGGAGTTTGCGCTTGAATTGGGGATTAGTCCAACAGTCATGAAAATCCTTCAGGATAACCCTCTTTTATCACTCTAAGCAGAGAGTATTTAGAATAAAAATAGATACTACTGTTTGAAAGCAAGTATGTCAGTTGCGAGATCTGCTCAACCCACAATCCGATTTGTAGATGAGTACTGCCGACTA
>NZ_JBYCCV010000365.1:0-1541 GCF_057473825.1 Aliterella sp. E5.1 | reverse complement strand
ACACACTCCAGAACTTCTTCTCGGTCTGCTTGCGGTTGTGGTTGGTTTCGCGCCATTGATGTTGAGTAACCTCAGTATTTTCTTTTTCCTAGCTTACACCTCTTTCCAGCTAACTTTGCTACTATAGAAAAAAACTGGGACGGTTGACGATTCAACGATCGGGAGATGTGGTCTTTTGTTGGCTCTAAAGCGAACAAACAATGGATTTGGTTAGCAATTGATGCCGATAGCCGTGAAATTGTTGGGGTATTCGTCGGTGCGCGTTCTCGGCAAGGCGCAAAGGGACTTTGGCAATCCTTACCGTCGGTTTACCGTCAGTGCGCGGTCTGCTACACCGATTTCTGGGAAGCTTATGAGCAAGTGCTACCAAGCAAGCGTCATCGCGCTGTTGGCAAAGAAACCGGAAAAACCAGTTACCCACACGCGATTCAACAACACCTTGCGGCAGCGAGTAGGACGCTTGGTTCGTAAAACCTTGTCGTTCTCCAAAAAGTTGAGTAACCACATTGGTGCCATTTGGTATTTTGTGCATCATTACAATGCCTCTTTGCGCTCTTAACCATTACTATTCAGCACTACCAGAATTTTGTGTAGCGTCATAAGTATATATGTTGTCTATTAATTAACTATATACAGTTAAATACGAGGTATCAACAGAAAGTAAAGCTTTTTTTATATTATTTACTTATTCAGAATAATGGGAAAATAATTTTAAAGATTTCATAAAGCTGTTATGAAAATAAGCTCATATTTTGCCTTAAATATCTGATGAGCAGGTGAGGGTAACTTGTAGCACGGCATCCTTAGAAATAAAATTAATTTTTGAGACAGCGAACGACAGCTTGTTGAGAGTGCCATTCGCTCAGAGCCAAGTAGTTAATGGCTCGAAGACGTAAGCAGGTTCAGTAAAATCTACCGAACTGCTTATCGGCTTTTGGATGCTAAATTACGATTTCAGATTGAAGATATCCACAAACTCCACTGCACCGAGTGTGTTGCAAGCAATTTGCATACCTTTTAAAATCGATAAGGTGACTTGCCACCTCTCCAATACCAAGGTTACTGCTAATCCTCATCAACACCAATCGCTAGCTTCATAAGCCTTAGCTGCCGCTTGGTTTAGCGCTTCTTGGGCAAGTGCGCCTGTAGACTCTATTGCTCTTGATGCCCACCAACTCCTTACCCTATATTGGGTCTACGCCTTTACGAGTAATGCTCATACTAAACTCATGCCCTTAAGCGGTGCGGTCGGATATCTTTTACTTGGGCGAAGTCTCCCAACTTCTTCACCGTTCTATATAGGTGTAGCAGATTTGCTCTTTGGGTCCTTCACGGACGATTTGCTTCCAAACCTCCAACCAAGAAGTAACATCCATTGAGCTAATAACCGTGCTTAACTCATATCTTGCACCTAATACCAATTCTTTATGAAGCTGCGCTAAATAAAGCTTCAAGGATGAAATTGTAAGAAGTGAGAGAAGCAATCGTCTCAGGAGTGATGGCAAGGAGTGCATCAGTTAACTTCTGCTGTAGTTGTGGGA
>NZ_JBYCCV010000364.1:0-1551 GCF_057473825.1 Aliterella sp. E5.1 | reverse complement strand
GGAAAGTGTCGTTGAGGTTGCATCCAGTTAATGATATTGCAACGACTGCTAGGAACAGCACACTTTACCGAAACATCTACCTCTAGTGTTTCCGCATAAAGGACGGCAAAGCAATCGCACTTCTGAATATACGCAAGTTGGATTACTATCAGTCAAACCGGATGCGCCGACATAGAAGTCATAGAGAAATCAGTTGGTTGGACTACCTACTTAAACATAGGAGCAGAAATGAAAGCAGTAGTGATAAATGAATACGGCAATGAGAACGTTTTGAATTACACCGATGTCGAACGTCCAAAAGCGAAAGAAGGCGAGGTTTTGGTGAAAGTTCATGTTGCAGCGGTCAACCCGGCGGACTGGAAAATCCGCGATGGTATGGGCGAAAGCTTTGGACTCAAACTTCCGCTCATTCTTGGCGGCGACATCGCCGGAACCATCGAAGAAGTTGGCGTTGAGGTTAACAATTTCAAGCAGGGCGATGCGGTTTATGGGATGACCGTGTCCGGCGGATTTTCCGGTGGTTATGCCGAATACGCGATTGCTAAAGCGGACGCGATCGCACCCAAACCGGAAAGCATCAATTTTGAAGAGGCGGCGGCGATCCCAATCGGCGCATTGACTGCGTGGCAAGCAATGTTCGATTTAGCGAATCTAAGTAGCGGGCAAAGAATCTTGATCACCGGAGCGTCGGGCGGAGTAGGCTCTATGGCGGTTCAATTGGCTAAAGCAAAAGGCGCGATCGTTATCGGCACGGCATCGGGCAAAAATGAACAGTACGTCCGCGATTTGGGCGCGGATGAATTCGTTGATTACACGCGGCAACCGTTTGAAGAAGTCGTCAAAGACGTAGATGTTGTTTTCGATACGGTCGGCGGCGACACCCAGGAGCGAGCCTTCCAAACTCTAAAAAAGGGTGGCTTTCTGGTAACGTCGGCACAGACTCCGTCTGAAGAAAAAGCACGCAAATCGGGTGTAGAAGCCGCGTTTGTCTTTTGTAAGCCGAGCGCGCAGCAATTAGCCGAAATCAATCGTCTGATTGAAGAAGGCAAATTGAAAATATACATTGAAACGGTGCTACCGCTCATAGAGGTGAAAAAAGCACACCAACTTTCCCAAAGTGGGCGCACGCGCGGCAAGATCGTTTTGCAAGTTGGGACATAGTTTTGAAACAACGGATGTCTGTCTGATACCTGAGCGATGATTCTTTAAAACCACTAAAAAAAATAAACAGCTATGAAAATACTTGAGTATAAAGTTGCTTTGGTTACGGGCGGAACATCAGGAATTGGCAAAGCAACTGCTATAGCATTCGGTGTTGCAGGTGCAAAGGTGGTTTTTTCCGGCAGACGCGAAAAGGAAGGTGAAGACACCGCAAATTTGATTCGTCAATCGGGTGCTGAGTGCTTATTTGTGCGATCAGATGTATCGAGTGAAGCAGAGGTTAAGGCACTGATTCAGAAAACTGTTGAATATTACGGTCGGTTAGATTGTGCGTTCAACAACGCCGGAATTGATCCCCCCACAAAGCCGCTCCATGAGCAATAGATCGGA
>NZ_JBYCCV010000363.1:0-1468 GCF_057473825.1 Aliterella sp. E5.1 | reverse complement strand
AGCGATCGCGCATCGACTATCTACAATTGTTCGCGCTGATCAGGTAGTGGTACTGGAACAAGGGCAAATTGTAGAGCAAGGAACCTATCAAGAGTTATTGGCTAAGAAAGGCAAGCTATGGAAGTATCATCAGATGCAACATGAGCTAAAATATGCAGGCTAAGGAACACTGTTGAATATAAAGCCTGTATATGAAGAATTCAATTTCTCAGCATTCTATAAATAAAACTAAAGGGAGCTAAGCAGTAGAAATGCTAGAAGTAGAAAATTGTCCAATATGCGAATCTAAAGAGTTAAAAGTTCTGAAGCACTACAAATACAGCTTACAAGAAAACAAGCAGTTTGAAGAAATTGCCAACAATGCTTCATATACAGAAAAAAGACTTTGGATTTTTCTTAAAAAAATATGGATGGATAGTGACCCTGCTGAAATTGGGGTTAATAAGTGTGAGAAATGTGGGTTTATATTTACAAATCCAAGATTTACAGCTGAGGAAATTAAGACTAAGTATCAAACAATTAGTGATCTGAACTCAGTAACAAAAGGCAGGTATTCAAGACCTGCTTTAAAGACAGAAGAACGAGCAAGACGAATATACAAGTTAATAAATAGGCTAAAGGATAAGGATTTAACACCAAATAAAGTGTTGGATTATGGGGGAGCAGAAGGATATAATCTTTACCCGTTTATTGAAGCAGGCAACGAGGCTTACATAGTTGACTACGTTGAGAAAAAAGATCCAAAAGGATTGGAATACGTAGGCAAAAACCTAAGTGCATTAAAAAATAGTGATCATTTTGACATAATAATCTTTTGTCATACTTTAGAACACGTAATTGATCCAATAGAAATGGTAAAGAGTTTATCAAGCCACCTAAGTAAAGATGGTCTGATTTTCATTGAAGTTCCACTAGGTTGCTTGAATGAATGGAAAGATCTTAGTGAGCCACTAACCCATGTTAACTTCTTCTCAGAAGAGTCATTAACAAAGTGTTTAGAGAAAGCAGGTTTAAATACACTGTATTTATCAACGGATTATCAATGGGTGACCCACAGCAAAAGCTGGTGTGTTAACGCGGTAGGAGCCAAGTCAAGAGACTTAAGGTTGAAGTTCTACAATACGGAGCAACAAATGAAAAGACCGCACCAAATTTATAACTTCAAAAAAGTCATAGACAACTTCGACTACTACAAAAAGAGAATAAAACAGAAGTTACTGTAATAAATCAGCGAAAGAGTAATGAAAGAAAATCAAAAAATAAAGAGTGATGCCAAAAATAACGGGTGTGATGTATCGGTCATAGTCCCGACATATAATAGGATAGGAATGTTAGAAGAGGCGAGGCGACCATGCACCTGCTGCAGCACTTCGGGTCGCCCGAGCAGCGCGAGCGCTGGCTGGTGCCGCTCGCGGCCGGGGAGCTGCGGTCGTGCTTCGGGATGACCGAGCCCGACGCGGGGTCGGAC
>NZ_JBYCCV010000362.1:0-1560 GCF_057473825.1 Aliterella sp. E5.1 | reverse complement strand
AAGAAAAGTTACCCTTGTACTTGAGCTTTTTCGAGTTCGTCCACAATGCCAAAAAGCGAGGGAAAGCCTTGCTGAGTGCTTTGTTGGAGACCCTTCTTACTTAGCTCCCTGAAACACCTATTGAGCCTTCATTTTTATTGTTCTCCCTATATTTAATCAGAAATTGAAAAGAACTTTCAACCCCTCTTTAAGCGATGCAGGTTTTCGCCCAAGAAGATTCTCCAGATCGGGGCTTACTTCTTCTTCCTGCCCGTTTTTAATGTCGGTTAGAAAACCTGCGATTCTCTCAATCATAGTTCCGGGGACACCGCGTTCTTTCATTTGCGCCTCAAAGGCTGATTTCTCAATCGGCGTATAACCTACCTCTTTGCCTGACAAGTCGGAAAGGGTAGCAGCAACATCGTCAAAGGAATAGGACTCATTTCCTGTGAGTTTGTAGATTCGGTTACTGGAAACGCTCTTTAACAGTGCATTGGCGATCGCTTCGCCCATTTCGCTTCTCAGGGCAAAGGGGACGAGTCCCCGACCAGTCGGTAAGTTGATACCCGTATCAAAAACTCTTTCCCCTACAAACTGCCTAATGGTGTCCATATACAAGACATTGCGAAATATGACATAGTTCAATCCACACTCCTTGATATAATCTTCCGTCTGAAAATGACCCTCCATCAACTTGTTTGCCAAAGTGTTTCTGTCTTTCAACGTTCGACTGGTGTAGGCGACACATTGAACCCCTGCTTTTTTTGCGGCATCCACGACATTTTGGTGTTGCCGAAGGCGGTTAACTTCATCCGTTCCGGCGATCAGTAAGACTTTTTCAATGCCCTGCATGGCTTTGTCAAGTGAAGCAGTATCATCGTAGTTGCCTACACGGATATCTACCCCTTTTTCTCTCCAGGCAGAGGCTTTACTTTCATCACGCACAAATGCAGCGAATTGGTTGGCGGATGTTTTTTCCATCAGATTTTTGACTACTGCTATACCCAACTGTCCGGTGGCTCCTGTTACCAAGATCATGGTTTTATCCTTTTTTGTTTGAATTTTGCTTTCACGTCTTCACTACGATCACCGTTAGTATTTGTTAAGCGAAACATCTACTCTTTTTCAGGTTGCTGTGTATCCACCGTCAATCACGATAGGCTGACCTGTAATGTAGCTTGCAGCATCAGAACATAAAAACACAACGGTTGCCGCGATTTCTTCAGCTTGACCCAGCCGCCCCATTGGGACAATCGATGCCATCTGCTCTGGATTACCATCAGCGAGGCGATTCATCATATCTGTGGCAATCAATCCAGGATTCACCGCATTAATCCGAATGCCTTGCTTGGCATAGTCAAGGGCAGCAGAACGAGTCAATCCCATTACGGCATGTTTACTAGCGATATAGGGACTTACCCCAGGAAATGCAATGAGTCCGCCCATTGAAGAATTGTTGACAATCACTCCTGCTCCTTGAGTGAGCATCTGTTGAATTTCGTATTTCATGCACAGAAACAGTCCCCTGACATTAATCGCCATCAGTTTGTCGAAGTCTTCAACCGATTGCTCATGGAGCGG
>NZ_JBYCCV010000361.1:0-1570 GCF_057473825.1 Aliterella sp. E5.1 | reverse complement strand
TCACGTATTTCTTCTCGGCTGGCAAAATGGGTCAGTATGCTTGCATCAATTGTCTGACTCATTAACTCTGTTTCTACTTGCTTTACTTTACCCTAGCCTACGCTATATTTTTTATGCGGTTGCCCTACTTCTGACAGCAAGTACCGTGCAGAAACTGGCAGGTCATGCTAGTCCTGTGACTACCGCACGATATGACAGGCGGGGAGAGGCAGCTAAACGTAAGGCGGCAAGTTTGTTGCATACGCCTTACGTGGGATCGTAATTCTAATTAGGATTAAATTTTAGCTTTAATATGGATTTTGGGCTTACAACGGTTTTTGGTTTTGATGAGTGTTGCTACTCTGTAATGAATGGCTAAGTTAGTCAATGGTTACAACTCATAATTTACAACTGATTGAGGCGGCGTATTCTTCATAGAGCTTACATTGAGGCTATATTTATGGTGAACGTGACAGTTGACGAAATGCAGCGCGATCCTGCAAAGTATCTGCGTTTTGTGGAGGCAGGTGAAAGTTTTGTCATCCTGCAAGCGGACAAACCAATCGCTGAACTCAACCCTATTGCTAGCAATAAGCGATTGTGGCAGACACAAGCGGTTCAACAAATGACGGAAGAAGAACTACGACCTATTACTAGCGGTAAGCAATTACGACCATTTGGTTTATGTGCAGGCGTTCTTTACGTTCCCAGTTAGAACAATATCGCATTAATCGGGTTGAACAACTACGTTTTCGACGTTCCCCTGCTGATTACCTTGCTAATCTTGAATCTTAGCTACTCTAGTTAACTTTGCTACTGTAGAAAAAAAGCCAAGTGGACGACGTTAATTATCATTGACTTCTCTTGCGGTACAAAACACGTGTAATGCAAGTGTGGAATCGAAGGGGTTTTGCTTTTATAAGGCAACCAATGGCATCAAGCGGCATTTAGCTGTCGATACATTAGGGTTTCCCTTTTTCACGCACTGTACGAGCGCAAATCTTGCCGATGATACCGGACTGATTGAGATGTTGACGCACAACATCGACTACTTCCAGTCCAAACCTGTGAACATTCCCAAGATCGCAATCTTGTTAGATCATGGCTATCACTCAGAGCATCTGAGGCAGGAGTTAGAGAAGATGTATCCCCAGATTATGAAGAAAATAAAGTTTGAATTGTCAACCAAGCCATCCAGACAAGAAAAGGCAGCGACAGGGAAGTCTGGATTTGTTCCAGCCATTGCTCGGTGGGTGATTGAGCGTTCCAATGCTTGGATGGAGCATTGTAAGATTCTGGTTAAGAACCACGAGAGAACCTTAGCAAATGCAACCACTAAGCTCAATCTTTGCTTCGTCAGGTTAATGATCAAGAGGCTTGCAGCTTCTAATACTAAGTTGCGATCAGAGGTAGTAATTGAAGGTGAGGAAAGAAAGTCATAGAGCGCAGGCGCTCACTATTAGAAGAAAGTTCAAGTAAGCCTTGGCAAAGTACATCTTCTACTTGTTCAAGGGAGGAAAAGGCTTGATTATAAAAGTTGTTTTCTCGAATATCTTCCCAGATATGTTCAACAGGCATTAACTCTGGACTA
>NZ_JBYCCV010000360.1:0-1465 GCF_057473825.1 Aliterella sp. E5.1 | reverse complement strand
GAGATCGCATAACTGTTGTTCAACTTCCAGAAGCACTTGCTATCCTTCGCCAGATGAATCCCTATGCCTTTGAGGAATTGTTGCTGACCTGCTGCCATGAGCAAGGGTGGGACGGACATTGAACGTAACTTTAAATATAGCAATGATGGTGGTTTAGACGGGCGCGTAACAATCGCTGGGAGGCTCTATCTAATTCAGGCAAAGCGTTATCGCGGCTATATTGACCCGCAGCATATTCATGACTTTTACCAGGTTATCCAACAGGAAGAAGCGCATGGGTAATGGCTCAGACGTGTTGATCCAGCTCCGAAATTGTGCTGCAATCAGATAAAGTATCTAATCTGCGAGTTCAGCAATGGTTTTAGAGCCAGTTCCCTGCCCGAATTGTGGCAGTATCAACGTAGTCAGACATGGGAAAACAGCACAAAAAAAGCAGCGTTACCAGTGTCAAAATAAGTTATGTTGTCGCCGCACATTTATCCAGGAATATACCTATCAGGGCTATTTACCTAAAGTTAAGCAGCAAATTACTGATATGGCAATGAATGGAAGTGGAATGAGAGATACTGCGAGGGTGTTAAAAATTAGCCGTAATACAGTAACTCAGGAACTAAAAAAAAATCCCCAATTACAGTTTGTGAACGAACAATTTTTGCAGGCGACCAACTCAACCCAAATCGATGTCAGCTTGGGACGTATACAAGAAGCAGAAATGGATGAAATGTGGAGCTTTGTCCAGTCCAAGCAACACCAAAGATGGTTATGGCACGCCATAGACCATGCTTCCGGTAAAATACTAGCTTATGTACTTGCGCCTCATGAAGACTCTGCCTTTGTGCAATTAAAGGCACTACTCCAACCCTTTGGAATCACACGATTTTTTACGGATGGATGGGGTTCTTATCAACGATATTTAGAGCAGCAGCTACATACGATTGGCAAGTCTAACACTCAAAAAATTGAACGCAAACATTTAACTTTAAGAACGAGGATTAAACGTTTAGCACGTAAAACAATATGCTTCTCCAAATCTACTGAAATGCACGATCTAGTAATTGGGTTATTTATCAACCGTTATGAGTTTGGACTGCTAATTTAATCCCTTATCAACACGTCTGAGCCATTACCAGATTAAGAATATGTAGTGTAAAACCCGCCTTAATTTTTTTAAGGCGGGTTTCATAGTCGCTTAAGTCTTTTAATTAAAGTAGGCGAGTCAATTAGATTATTTCAATCTAATAGTAGAACTTCCTAAAAAGCCTGAACAAACTGTACCCGATACTTCTTTACCTATTATACTTGTAGCTTTAAATCCATGCTTAAAAACCTCATATTCAGTACAAGAGAAGAAATTCTCACCAGTAAAAACAATCTCCGTATAACCTTAACTTTCTAAAATTTTATAAGATTCTGATACTGGTTTTTCATATGATTTTAATGCCACTCCTAAACCAATAATCACTAA
>NZ_JBYCCV010000359.1:0-1463 GCF_057473825.1 Aliterella sp. E5.1 | reverse complement strand
CTACAGCAACCAAAGAGCTTAGCTAGCTCTAGGCGCTGTTGGGTAGTTGGGTAGATTCTGTACTGATATCGGGCTTTCATGCTGTTATTATAGGTTGGTCGGTATCTGTATTGCAACCGTGTATAGAGTTCATTTGACATCTCTAAGTAGAGGCTGCAAGCCTCTTGAGCATTAACCTGATGAAGCAGAGGTTGAGTTTGGTCGTGGCATTCGATAGGGTTCGCTCGTAGTTCTTAACCAGAATCTTACACCGCTCCATCCAAGCATTCGAACGCTCAATCACCCACCTAGCAGCAACTGGCACAAATCCGGACTTTCCCTGAGCTAGCTTCTGTGCCTTCGATGGCTTCGGCGACAGCTCAAACCTAATCTTTTGCATGATCTGCGGGTACACCGCCTCTAAACCCGCTTGCAACTTTTCTGGATGATAACCGTGGTCTAGCAATATCGTGATTTTGGGGAGATTGACTGGCTTCGAGCGAAAGTAGGCAATGTTGTGTCTCAACATCTCAATCAAGCCCGCATCGTCTGAAACATTGGCTGGTGTGCAGTGAGTGAAGAACGGAAATCCCAGCGTATCGACTGCCAAATGACGTTTGATGCCGTTGGTCGATTTGTAGAAACAAAACCCCTTTGTCTCTACATTCGCATTGCAGGTGTTTTTCACTGCTTGCGAGTCGATAATCATCAACCGAGTCCACTTGGCTTTTTTTTAACCTGGGTACGGACTCGTTGGTGTAAGACATTCATTAGCTTTTCAATCGACCCGGCTTCGCGCCACTGCTTGTAGTGCCAGTAAACCGTCGAGTAAGGCGGCAGATCCCTGGGTAAATCTGCCCAATTGCAGCCATTCTTGAGTTGATAGAGGATGCCATCAATAATCTCTCGCTTTGTCCACTTGGTCGGTCGTGTCTGCTTCTTGTGTGGTAGGAGCTCTGACACCAGAGGCTCAAGAGTTTCCCATTCCGGGTCACTAAGGCTGCTTGAGTAGCTCATCTTGACTGGTTTTTACTACACTCTCTAGCTTATTGCCTCTCTCAAAAGATCTCAAATGGGCTCTATAAAAGCTACCTCTATGACCTTGGCGACTCGATTCGACCTCACCCGCGAGGCAATTATCAATAGCTACCGCCAACGCATCCAACAGGGGCAAAGGACCAAGTTAACCCGTGATGAGCGAGAGAACCTGGCCCTTTTGTTGCTAGACCAGCTCAAGCAGGCAAATTCTGAAGATGAAATTAAGTCTCTGTGCGAAAAGGAAATTGCTCTATTGGAGGAAGGCTATCCCCAGCAGACTATCAGCAGCGATATTTTAACCCTTTACCGGAAGGTGATTAGGGATGCTATTACGGTTGGGGACTTACCTCTAACCGACTCGAACAGCCACATTATCCAGTGGACAAAGCGCAACACGGGAACCTCAGGAGTCAGCCAGGAGCACTATGCCCTCACCCATCTCAAGT
>NZ_JBYCCV010000358.1:0-1532 GCF_057473825.1 Aliterella sp. E5.1 | reverse complement strand
AATCTTAATTGTGGATGAGGTGCTAGCAGTCGGTGATGTACAGTTTCAGAAGAAGTGTTTGAGGAAGATGGAGGATGTTGGAAAAGAAGGCAGAACAGTAATATTTGTAAGCCACAACATGGCAACAATCAAATCGCTCTGTAGCCGAGCAATACTGATCAAACAGGGAGAAGTAAAAGTAGACTCAGATACAGAAGAGGTTCTTGGTGAATATTTATCTGAAGATCATATATCTGATGCATTTGTTGCATGGGAGGAAAAAACCGCACCTCAATCGCCAGAGATACGATTTATAAAAGCTTATATTCTTAATAATCAAGGTGAGTATGCATCAACGCTAGATTGTCGAAAAGACTTTGCCATTGTTGTTGAGTATGAAGTCTTAAAGTCGCTCAAAGACTTAAGAATCGGTTTTTTTATGCAAAATGTGGAAGGAATTCCTATCTGCGGCTCTAATGATCCAGAGGCTTGGTCACAAGTAACAAGAGAGCCCGGCTGCTACAAAAGCAGGTGTATTTTTCCTGGTTACACTCTGAATGCTAGTAGATACTCAGTTTTTTTGGGAGCAGATATCCCCCCTTACGAAAAACCACTTGTCACAACCCCTTACTGTATAAGTTTCGTTGTTGAAGATGTAGAAGGCCATGGTTTACGGAATGAAAAACTTCCAGGAGTTTTACGACCGCAGTTAGATTGGGAAGTTCTGCAGCTTATTGGCATACTTAAGGATGGATGATCACTACACAGTTGAAAATGCAAAGAAGTTTAACTGGTCTTCTATAAGCGGCAACTTAAATCCTGAACGCATATCTCATCTTGAAACTTATATTGAAGGAACAAGAATCCTAGATGCTGGATGTGGAGGAGGAGCTTATGTAGAATTTTTGACTAGCAAAGGACTAACAGTTACCGGAGTTGATAAATATGAGCAATTTCTTCGGGTAGCACGGCAAAGAGGTAGAAAAGGAGTTTATATTGAAAGTGATCTTGCTAAGCTTCCCTTTTCTAATAAAGAGTTTGACTGTACATACTGCTATGATGTCTTAGAACATGTTGATGATCAAGCTGCTATTAAAGAATTAGCTAGAGTGACTAGTAAGCGATTAATTATTGCCGTTCCAAAAGAAGATAATGCTATGGACAAATTTAATCTTACATTTTTGCATTATCAGGATAAAACTCACCTAAGAAATTATACCAAAGAAAGCCTTAAAGAGCTTGTCTCACTGGTTAGCCACTCAAATCTTAGGATCTTTCCAGAACTAGCTGTTCCCGCTAGATCTCTAGTATGGGCAATGATGAACTTCAATTATTCATCTCCATCATCAGCTTTTTTTAAGTTTGAAACTATTCGTAGAAAAGCCTTCATGTTTTTACTTAATAAATTTTTGAGAAAAGCTATATATAAGGAGATATATACTGGCTTAGTTGCAATCGTGGATTTATAAACTTCCAAAGATTAATGAGAGTTATTTATGATATATCTGTTCTTGGGGTTGGTCATTATCACCAACGCGCAAGAACAGGTGTAT
>NZ_JBYCCV010000357.1:0-1585 GCF_057473825.1 Aliterella sp. E5.1 | reverse complement strand
AGCTATCGGTTTAAGTTTAATTTCTACTTCCGCTTTTGCAGGAAGTGTTGTTACAAACAGTACCACAACTCGTAATGTTTATGGGCATGGTAAAACTGAGTTGTCAAGTGTTCGTAACAGTACCGGAACCCAAGAAAACTTTAGCCAATCTGTTAAAGCCGAATCCTATGCACCTCATGCAACCGCTTCTGTTACTTTAAAAGATGGCAAATTATCTGGAACCGCTACAGGTTCTACAAGTCCTATTAACCCTGACCCCATTGCTATAATTGTTAATTCTTCACAAAAAGAAACTGTTACTTATAGCCAACAAGATATTTCTAAAGGTTATGAGCAGTTTTCATTTAATGGTAATGAATATACGCATCAAGTGCAAACAGATAACTTCTAGTAAGAAATAAACGAAAACACAGTTGTTTATAAAATATTAAACAACTGTATTCTCTTTAAACAATGGGAGACTAAAATGAGCGATGAAGAATTGCACCTAAGTTTCAATGAAGCTGCTAAAAAATACTATCCAATTAAACCAGCATCAAATACAGTTGAAACTACTTTAATTGAGTTTGCTTCTTGGGAGATGTTTGCAGATCCTAGAACACTAAAAAATAAAACAAAAACAAATTTATCTTTAAAAATAAGATTATTTGTTCTTTATCTTTTACTTGATAAGTAGGAATGCTGAATTATCTGTAAGATAGATTGGCTTCCGCAAAAGCCCTGAAAGCTTTAGTCAGCGAGGGTTGGGTAATTCAAGCTATTGAGGGTTTGATTAGTCCCAGCTACTTATTACAAGCAAGGTTTTTTCTTTCTAATCTATTAAACAAAAGAAAATAAGGAAATTAAAATAATGCCTCAACTTCCACCATCACCACCAGCAATTATCGAACCCGCTTCACAATCGCAACAACAAGCACAAGAACAAAATCAATTTACGTCACCTAGTATAGAATCAAGTAATTCTAACAATGCTGGTAGTAATAGTAATAGTGAGTCTACCAACGTTTTGAGCCAAAACGGTTCTTTAGAGAATGTACAGATAAACAACAATAATGGTAGTATTTATGAGTTTTCTCCAGGGGTTAGCGCTCCTACACCCAGTATCAATGTATCGGCTTATTCCCATTCTGGGAGTAACGGTGTTGCTGCAACTCTTACTATCCCATTAGGAGGCAATGTAGCAATTCAACATCGACGTTTAATCGAGAATCGGATAAAGAGAATAGATTTAGATAATAATGCGATCGCACTTCGGGGTCAATTAGAGCTTGCAACCGCCTGTGCAAAGATTGCAGCCGCCAATGTAACGCTTGATTATTCCTTATTTCCGTCCCTTGCCGTTTGTTCGGGAGTGAAAGTAAACATACCTCCAGTAGTAGTTATAACTCCTCCAGTACAAAGACTTTTGCCTCCAGTAAAAGTAGAGCAGCCCCCTAAACAAAAAGAACCAACTAAACCACGTCCAGTTCGTGCATTATGGTAAAACCTCTGTCGGAATGCTGCTAAAAGCTAATAAATAGCCAACAAAAAATGCACATCCAAGAATTAGGAATTGATGCTTGGAAACAAGCAACAGACGAGGAAC
>NZ_JBYCCV010000356.1:0-1439 GCF_057473825.1 Aliterella sp. E5.1 | reverse complement strand
AGCATCAAGCCAAGCCAGTTAACTTTGTGGTCACCAAGGCTGCGCTTCATCATCTGCCGGACTTTTGGAAGCAAGTAGCTTTGTTGCGGATCGCTGCGATGCTTAAGCCTGGTGGCATCCTTTACCTGCGGGATGCAGTATTTTCATTTGCCCCCTCAGACTATCAATCTGCCATTAATGCCTGGATTAATCGGGTTGCCCAGCCTCCGGGTCAGGGATTCACCGAAAGCGACTTTGAGATGCATGTTCGAGAAGAACACAGCACCTTTGGATGGATTATTGAAGGTATGCTGAAACAAGCAGGTTTTGAGCTGATTGAAGCTGATTACCTGGCTCCCGAGTATGCTCAGTATGTCTGCCGCAAGCTTGAAACTGGATAAACTCAAGTTCACCAGAGATTGAAACGACTTACCGCATGAACAGTTTTTTGCCCTTTGCTTACTTTCAGGAACAGTTTGTCCCGTTTGCCGAAGCCAAGATCTCCATTGCCACCCATGCTTTGCAGTATGGAACCGCTACAATTGGGGGGCTGCGGGGCATCCCTGATCCAGATCATCCCCAGCAAGTACTGCTGTTTAGATTAGATCGTCACTGTCGTCGGCTCAGTGACAGCGCCAGATTCTTAGACTTTGACCTGCCAGCGGCAAAAATTGAGAAAACCATTGTTGAATTTGTTCAAAAAAATCGCTCGGAAAATTCTTTTTATATCCGCCCCTTTATTTACACCTCTGGCTTGGGAATTGCCCCTAGAATTCATGATATTGAGAAAGACTTTTTTATATATGGGTTAGAGCTAGGAGATTATTTATCCCCCGAGGGTGTCAGTTGTCGATTTAGCTCCTGGCATCGTCAAGAAGATCGCAGTCTGCCCCTGCGCGGAAAAATGAGTAGTTCCTACATTGCGTCGGCCCTGGCTAAAACGGAGGCCGTTACCTGCGGGTTTGATGAAGCAATTATGATGAACTCCCAAGGCAAGGTCAGTGAAGCCTCAGGGATGAATATCTTTGTGGTTAGAAACGGGCAACTCATTACCCCAGGGTTTGATCAGGATATTTTAGAGGGCATCACCCGCGACAGCATTCTTAAAATCGCCCAAGATTTAGGGATTCAAACCATAGAAAGGCCGATTGATAAGTCTGAGCTGTTGATTGCCGATGAGGTTTTTTTAAGTGGTACCGCTGCTAAGATTGCCCCGGTCAAGCAGATCGAAAATTATGAGTTACCAGCCAGTAGACCGATCTCTAAAATGCTGCGAGAAAAGCTAATAGCGATTATGGCAAATCAAGATCCAAACTACAGCAGTTGGGTATACAAGGTGTCTGTCAAGTAAATCCTTGAACAACGATTACGGGAACTTCTAGCCTGGGGGCGACAGCCAGCCCATGAAGATTATTTACTCCTCTGCCCTCTTGAGACGAATTTGGCCCAATCGCTATCCT
>NZ_JBYCCV010000355.1:0-1458 GCF_057473825.1 Aliterella sp. E5.1 | reverse complement strand
TTGAAATTATACCAGAAGCTTTGCTACAAAGAAGGATTCATACGACTAGTCTTTGTGCAACAAGGGGTAATGCACAACTTCAATGGTCGCTTATACAATCGCAATTTAATATCAAACAATTAATTGGCAAAGAAATTGATTTAGAGGAAGTAAAGCATTTAAGGTATTTCTGGAATCCCCAAAATGGAAATATTAATGATCTTAAAAATGATAAATTTCAAAACATTAATTTTAGGCTAAAGGAAATTTATCAAGCTTTTATTATGCAAAGACAGCATCAAGATCTATCGAATAAATACCTAGCAAAGCAAATTCGTAGGCTAGTCAGCAAGCAATTTCTTTATTTGGCAAACATCAAGTTTTCAAATACTTTTACTTCAAAAGTTACTTTATATCGCTATTCATTAGCATGGGAGCCGGTTGCATTTATAAGTTTTTTTGTCAGGAAGTGTTTGAATGCAGTTCTAGTTGCACCATTAAAGGCTTCGGTGTTTGCTAGTACCCTTAAGTATAAACTTAAGTATTAATAGTAGCAGCAACAATTTCAAGTCCGATAATTTTAGTTGTCAGATTACAATATGTAGCTTGATTTTTTTTGTAAATATCTTAAGTGATAATGAGATTACTTAAAAAAGCTACCCCGAGCTTTAGAAAACGGGCGGGTCATGAACGTTTCGATAAAATCTTCTTTCTTCATATTCCTAAATGTGGTGGCACTTCAGTAAGTCATGCGATTCAAGACAGCTTTGGTTTTGACAAGAGCACTTATGGCTATCCCTTTTTTAGTTTAGATAGTAATGCTTCTCGAAAATGCTCAGCCTTATTCGATGACGATCTTATAGATTACAGGTTGAGGATTTTAGCTTATTATATGTCGCTCCCGCGTTACAAATATATTCATGGACACTTTAATTTTAGCAGTAAAATATTTCAGGAATTTAATAGTCAATGGAACTTTATTACAATCTTACGTGATCCTGTTGATCAATGGTTTTCTCAGTATTTTTATGATACAAGAACGGATTCTGAAGTTCCGATACTTTGTGACTTAGAATCCTTTGTTAGCACGGACAGAGCTTGCTTAATGGGTAACTCCTATGTACGAAAGTTAACTGATAGTAGCTTCTCGAAAAATGCATTTACTAATGACGCCGTACAACTAGCTATTAGCAACTTAAGTAAGTTTTCTCTTATCGGTGTTTTAGAAAGGCTTGACATCTTTGCTGATGCTTTTAACAACATATTTAAGAAAAAAATTGCTATTGATTATCTTAACGTCAATCCTATTCCTAAGTATAAGCAGCAAGAAGCAGTAACAGAGAATGTTCTAAATAAAGTTATAGAAATATGTCAACCTAATATCCAGATATACAATTTTGCTTTGGAAAGGCTAACAGGCATCAGATGTATGTAGTTTTCTGTTTTTAAAATCTCCCTTTTGCTTCTCGTTATTTTACT
>NZ_JBYCCV010000354.1:0-1597 GCF_057473825.1 Aliterella sp. E5.1 | reverse complement strand
CCTTGAGAAAGTGAAAAGTATAATTCAAGCACGGCTCAGCCTGAAAGCAATTTAACTTAAACGCCTATTTTGTATGAATTTGGGCTTGGTGCAAAATTTGAGATAGATATCTAATCTGCTTTGACCACCCCACCCTTCAAGAGTTGAATTGAAGAGGCTGTGGTTTAGCAATGCCATAGCCTTGGGCATAATCTATACCAAGGGCTGTGATTATGCCCAAGATAGTATCATTCTCAACAAATTCCGCAATAGTTTGAATTCCCATGGCATGACCAACTTGGTTGATTGCTTGGGTTAGTGCTAAATCCATTGGATCGTCAACAATATCTTTGATGAATTCTCCGTCAATTTTTAAATAATCTACTGGCAGATTTTTGAGATAAGCAAAAGAAGACATACCACTACCAAAGTCATCTAGAGCGAAACAACAACCAAGCTGCTTTAGTTTCCAAATCAGCTTACTAGCTTTGCTTAAATTAATAATAGCAACAGTCTCAGTAATCTCAAAGCAGATTACTTGTGGCGGGACGGAATACAAGGTAAACTGTTGCTCCAAAAAGTCAATAAAAGAGTCGTCATTGATACTTGCCCCGGATAAGTTAATTGCGTACATAGTCGAACAGCATAGTTCTAGGCAACATTGCCTAGCTTCCTGACAGTGCTGATCAAGATTAGCAAAGAACTTACTGATTACCCAACGGTCAATGAGATGCATTAGGTTATAACGTTCCGCTGCCGGAATAAAAGCCATTGGCGGCACTAGCTTACCCGTTTCATCCTGGAGACGCAGCAGAATTTCGTAATGCTTCTCTTGTGACAGTGATGGAGCTAAGGGGACAATTGGTTGAGAATAAAGGCAAAAAGAATTAGACTGCAAAGCTTCATTCAGCCGCGATACCCATTGCATTTGACCGTGACTAATTGCCAAATCTTGGTCGTTAGCTTGATATTGGTGTACGCGATTACGCCCAGCATTCTTAGCCGCATAGCAAGCCATGTCCGCAGCACTCAAAACGTTAGACAAGTCTAAGGTATCAGCATCAATGACAACTAAACCAATGCTGACCCCAATCGTAAAAGTTTTATCTTGCCAAATAAACCGAAATTCTTGGAGACTTTGACGCAGCGCATTGGCAATACGCATTGACTGAATTAGGGGACATTGTTCAAGCAACAAACCAAATTCATCGCCGCCTAAACGAGCGAGAGTATCAGTGGCACGCACCTGCTTTTGAAGCAGAGCTGTAACTTGACGTAATAGCTCATCTCCTGCGGCATGACCGCAGGTATCATTAACAATCTTGAACTGGTCTAGGTCCAGATAACACAATGAGTGTCTTTGATTATAAGCCTTTGCACTGCTGAGTGCCTGTGCCAAATGTTGCTCGAATTCCCATCGATTTATTAATCCTGTCAATTTGTCATGGCGACTATGCCAAGCTAAACGTTGCTCACTTTCCTGTAGGGCAATTTCTGCTTGTCTGCGCTCAGTGATATCAGTGTGCGACCCCACCCACTCACGGATGCTACCATCAGCGTTGAGAACTGGTGTACCACGAACAGAAAAATACCTGTACTCTCCATCGTGGCGACGCAA
>NZ_JBYCCV010000353.1:0-1480 GCF_057473825.1 Aliterella sp. E5.1 | reverse complement strand
TTCCGATCTGACTGGTTTAATTTGATTTGAAAGTCTACTTGGAGGGCAGCAGCTAACTCGTTTTGATCCCATCCCATTTTTTCACGGGCTTGTTTTATTCTTTGACCACTAATGTTGTTAGCTTTCATCTAGAAACTCAAACTCTGGAAGAAGATGCTACATTCAACTTAACTAGCTATGTAAACGATTATCGTCTATATTAAATTGTTAAGTATTAACTGCTCGTTTTTTTTCTTCTGGGGGTGTATTCTCTATATCAAGCTTATTTTTCGCCCAAAGCTTTCAATGTTTGAGCAATAATCTTGTCACATCACTTCAAGGCAATAGAGGTTTTCCATGTGTCATTTTCGCAGGTTGGCTGTAATAAGTAGCGTCTGCACAATTCAGTTGAGTTCATGTACAAAGGGCGCTAGCACAGCCGTCTGGTTTTGCTAACGTCTTTTCTGTTTTAAGTTCGTTGTAAACCCTAGAAAAAAAAGAGTCAGAGCCGGGACAGCTTGAGAAACTTCGCCCGAACACTGACAGCTAGAAAAATTTAATTATTACCATCAGGATAACTCAATTTTTACTATTTTTGCAAAAAAGTTATCCTTCCCTAGCTGTTAGGCGATCTATGGCGATCGCAATCCATAAAGAGATCGCACCCCTCAAGCTTAGTTCTCGGCTCCGATAAAGGAGTTGAGAAATGTTCAATCAAAATCAATCATCTACTGAACCCGCACAAGTCGCCTCTCAAGCAAAGCAGCTAACGGCGCAGCACTACAAGGAATGCACTGAGAAACGAGGTTTAAGCCTTCAGTGGGTAATAGCAAATTGCTCGTCCGTCTTAGCCAACTATGCCACCCAATACTTAGGTTATAAAGCACTATCTGACGGACTCTGGCTCAAGGGCTGCAACCATCAAATTCAATACAAACCAGATAAGCCTTGGAAGTCAGAAGGCGACAAGAAAGCCGCTAAGTACCGCTCACCTTTTGGTGATTACGATGCTATGCTGCCTACCCATCCAACAGAAGCTCATTACTGGAATGACTTAGAATCGCTCAAACAGAAAGCTTACAAGATTGAGGGGCATCCCTGCTTACTGCTGACTGAAGGATTCTTCAAGGCGATCTCAGGCTGCGCTAACGACATCCCCACCATTGCCCTGTTAGGGGTGGAAATGGGATTAACGGGTTCTGGTGCTGATGTGCAAGGTAAACGCTATTTAGTGCCTACTCTAGAACGTTACGCCCGTGCGGGATTTGGATTTATTATTGCCTTTGATGCCGATTGTGCCGACAACAACAATGTAATTGAGGCACAGCGCAAGTTAGCTCACCAGCTTAAACTATTCAAAGTACCTGTATTGAGTGCCACAGGACTTTGGACGGTCGCAGAAGGTAAAGGCATGGATGACTATATTCTTAATCACGGCGCAGACCGTTTTAAGCGTCAGGTAATGGGCAAGGTTGTCGATCTCGCTGCTTGGGAAAAACAG
>NZ_JBYCCV010000352.1:0-1545 GCF_057473825.1 Aliterella sp. E5.1 | reverse complement strand
ACTTCAATAACACCTTGGTGAGCTTTAGCAATTGCTTGTGCAATTGACAGTCCCAGACCCGCTCCCCCTGTATTTCGTGACCGATCGGGATTTACTCGATAAAAGCGATTAAAAACTCGAGCTTGCTCTTTAGGCGCAATTCCAATACCTGTATCCTGGACTTGAATTATAACTTGATGAGGATTGCTACAGCTCATAATGACACTCACTCGCCCTTGTGCGGGGGTATAAAGAATTGCGTTAGTGATTAAATTAGAAATTAGGCGATAAAGCTGGTCCTCATTACCTAAGACGTAAAGCAGTTTGAAAGTTCTATTTTCACAGCTTAAGTGAATCCCACCTGTTAAGGCAGGAGCAGATAGTTCTTCGAGCAGATCGATTACAATCTCGTTTATGCAACACGGCTGAAGTTGGGAAATCAAGCCCTGTTGTTCAGTTCGAGAGAGCAATGCTAAATCCTGGATGAGTTGAGATAGTCGATTAATTTGAGCGTCAATCACACCTAGTATATTCTGGACCTTCTGCTCGGAAAATGACTGCATTCCTAAAGCTGCATCAAGCGTCGTCCTAATGCTGGAGACAGGGGTTCGCAATTCATGAGCTGCATCAGCAGTGAACTGTTCCATATGCTGATACGATTGGTGAACCGGCCGCATTGCTACACCCGCAAGCCACCAACTTGAACCACCAACTAACAGCAGGAGAACAGGTAATCCCACTACTAGGAATAGCCTCAGAATGACAAGATGATCATCTAGAGGCTTGAGCGAGCGACCCACTTGCATGTAACCCCAGGATAGATTGTCCTGGGTATGTAAAGGCAAGGTGATTTGATGGTAACGATTTCCTTCTCCGTCTGTTAGAGTTTGCCAGGGATGATCTCTAAGGAGAACTGGCAACTCTTTCCCTTGGCTACCTGCTATAGCAATCAATTTACCAGAACTATTTAGTAGCCGCATATAGTAATCGTTTTGATAAACAGCTCCCAACCTATGGCGCTGTTCATCCCCCGATACCTTCTGCTCCTTAGAGTTTTTAGGTGAGTCTAATTGTTCTTTTGATGAAACCAGAATTCTCTCCTCAAGATTACCCAGTGCTTCATTTTTTGCTAAACAATCTGTCTCAACTGAGCAAAGATCTAACATTAACTGCTGTGATATTGGTTCTAACCGTCCCGGCTGTTGCAAATCTGACTCAAAGCTATCATGAAGTGTTCCTGCTACCGATTTCAACTCTTGGTCTAAAGCCCGCCAGTGGATATGGAGAATTGCTTGATAAGTGGCAATTCCAGATAGTCCAATAATTAAACCTGTAACTCCGGCGTAAAGTGCAGTAAGTTGCAACCGAGCTACACTAAATAGTTTATTTTGCCGCATTAGTTGTACTTAGCCGATAGCCCATCCCATAGATTGTCTCAATGAGACTTTCTCCGTTTATTTCAGCTAGTTTACGACGTAGAAGTCGCATTTGAGCTGCTACGACGTTACTAGTAGACTCTGAGCTGACTTCCCACAGCTGATTCATTAGTTGCTCGCGCACAATAAT
>NZ_JBYCCV010000351.1:0-1612 GCF_057473825.1 Aliterella sp. E5.1 | reverse complement strand
TTTTTTACCTAAACATATGTTATGTTTAGAGATTCTTGGACGTATAGCTCAGTTGGTTAGAGCGCTACGTTGACATCGTAGAGGTCCCCCGTTCGAGTCGGGGTACGTCCATACCTCCAGTTGTACACCAGGAATAATTAGTTTTAGACGTTGAATTGGGCGCGAACTTCGCGCCTTGGCAAGATTCGTCCCGGAAAACTTCGCGTTCTGTAAACTTTGGATAGCACTTGAAGTAAAAAATAGTTTTGCGTCAGTAGTCTGCAATCAGACTTTGCGCGCTCCTAAGTCTGAGGTGTCTGCTTGCAACACCTCACTAAATGGCATCAGCGCCTCAAAAGCTTTAAGGGTTTAATCCGGTTAAGCCCTTGATAGTCGTTGCCTCAACACTGGCTCAATAGCCAACATTGTTTCGTCCTATCAATGCCTTCTATTGGTGCTTTTCCCGACAAATCTCTTACTCTACTATCTTGCTTATTGCAACACCACCGTATATTTACAGGGTAATCGTGTCTTTACTGAGTTTCTTAGAGATTTGTAAAGTTTCACTACGGTAAAGTTCAGTAATATTCCGCATTGAGATTGTTTAAATTTTATCTTATCTTTAACTCATACCTTAAGTATGTAAGTTTTCAATGAAGCAGCATCTAGTTCGGCACTTCATGTTTACTTAGATAATTGAAGTTATTAACTTACTCACAATATTTGCATAGAAGGCTTAAAACTAGCCTGTGGTTTCGACTACCTAGGCAGCGTAATTGGATGAAATGAAAGGAGGGAATTGGCAAGCCTTGCTTAAAATGAGTTGATAATTTATCCAGATTTATAAATCAAAATTTCAATAAGAAGCTGATGATTTATAAACACATTGTATTTGCAGTTAAACTTACTAATCACTGAGAAAAAAGAGATGGAAATAAGTTTAAATAAACTACCACTCCAATCGCAAAGGTAAATTTTGCTCTCTTTTTTAGAATAATGAAGCTGATAAGTCACTTAATTTTGGCTTATTTATAGCGATAAATTATTTTCTGAATGTAAGTTAGGCGAAAGTATTTTACTTTGACTTTATTAAATATCCGTTCAAATTCAATTTTAATTTTTGAGTTGCTCTCATAACTCATTGATAATTAAAATTTGTTTTTAATGAATATTCACAAATAACAATAGAAATACTCGGTTAAAAGTGACACCTTATGACATCTACTGGTCCCTCTTAGCTAGATTTGCGCGCACCCGTATTTACGCAACTAAATAGGAAAGTTGCTGGAAACTGGCAACTATTGATTGCGCTGATGCTGCTAGATAGCACTGTTTTGTTTGTAGGATGGCAGATTGCCAACAACCACGGGAGTATGATAAACCCTGGTTGGAACGCGCGGCATAATTTACTTTCACTATGGCCAATTATTGCTACCCAAATTGGCATACTTTCAGCAGCCGGACTTTATAGTTCTAGGGAAAAGTGCTGTGATTATTTCGGACTTGTTAAGACATTGACGTTTTTTTACGTCCTACTGTTACTGGTTACTTTATTTAATCAACCAAGTGATTTGGTACCGTGGTCAACTTTTATTTTATCTTGGCTATTGAGCGTATCTTTTACTTGTATCAC
>NZ_JBYCCV010000350.1:0-1613 GCF_057473825.1 Aliterella sp. E5.1 | reverse complement strand
GCTGCGGCGACGATACTTTGGGGGTTGCCCCACGGAACAATAGCTCAGTGCCAGGTCTATTTTTAAGCAAAAGGATGATGCTTCAATTACTGAAGCATCATCCTTTGCCTATTTTTGATTTCATCTCGTCCTTATTCTTTTGCCTCTCGTAAATAGCCGAACAGAACTAGATGCTTAGGACTGCGGCTTTTAATTTGTGAAAAGCATTATCAATTATTAGCCGTTGTGCTGGTTTGAGAGCATTCATCAAGCACTTGGCAATCCAGGCTTTAAAGACTACCCAATTACAAGCTCCAACAATCGTAAAGGGAGCGGATCTACTTTGGATTTCCCGTTTGTAAATTCTTGCCCTTCTCCTCTATTGAACTACCTCAAATTTGAAACATCTGTATCTCTAATACCAATTCTCTATATTCCGGCTACACTATAGAGCGGACAGTATCGATTGCCTAGAAGTAATAGAAGCAATTACTTCTAGAGTTAGTTGTTCTAGCTTCTTTTTCCTCTACCACTACAGCCCAAGAGTATCTGGGCTACTATCACCAGCATTGCCAGATTTGTGCCTAAGTCTTTTTTAAAAGCTGATAGATGCTCTTGTGACTGAACCTCGCTGAGGGTGTGGTCAAAAGTGGTTGGTAGCTAAATGAGCTAGGTGATTAATGCTTGAAGTTGAAACTGTTAAAGAATATGGCAGTGTTACAGAAGTAAGATTAAGCCAATCAAGACACTGCCATGCAAGTTGAATATAATGATATTCCAATCTATCAGCTACACACTATTCCAAGCCCTATGGGAGCGCGAACCGGATTTAGGCAACAAGATACATGAACTCGATAGCATAGTCAACAAACTGCTGCGACGGATAGGATTTCTTGTAATGTCACTAGTTTTATTAGAATTAAGTAGCCAAGTGACTCAGAAAGCTAGAGCAACTGGTTTAACTATTCATCGAGCTAAACGGGTAAAATACTTATCTCTGTTCGGTGCGATTGATATTCCATCACCTTACTTGTGGAATAAAAGCACAGGCAGAGAGGCGCGTTCAGTTAAAGAGCAACTAGGGATAGAGCCAGGACAAAGCTCTGTTGCAGTGCAAAGAGGTTTGTCCGATTTTGGAACAGAAGAATCGTTTGGCTGCTTGCCCAAACGATTTAAGGAACACTACGACGGTTGGGCAATTGAGCGAGCTACCGTGCGTCGAGAAGTAGAGAAGACGGCTCAAAAGGCACAGCAATATGTAGAAACCAGATTGTTTGCAGCAAGTGGGGACTATCTACAGCCTTTAAACATAAGACCAGGTGTAGAACAACTATTAGTGGAACTTGATGGTTGCCATATCCGCACAGGTCAAAAGGTAGCGCCACCGACAGTAGAACTAACTCCCAAGCGGCGAAAGCCTAAGTATCAACGTCAAATTAATTGGCGTGAAGTGAGTATTAAATGTCAAGTGTTTTGCGTGTCGTGACAGATTATTGTCGGGTAGTTAACGCGAAAAGGAAGTTCAGATCGAAACGACAAGTACAGATCGCTTGCGAATAGAAACAAAAAAATAGAGCGATTAGGATGATAGAGAATTGTTCAAGCGCTCGGTAGCAGCCTGACGACGGTAGCTA
>NZ_JBYCCV010000349.1:0-1613 GCF_057473825.1 Aliterella sp. E5.1 | reverse complement strand
CACACTGCAAGATAATTTCGGACTGGTAATGCCGCCATTTGAATGGAGCTTTAGGATTCATTAGAGGCAGGCAGAATTATTTTCTCTAGCAGCATTATTTTAGCCTACCATTTTTTGCAACACAACCTGCTGTATCGCCCCACTGGCTGCGTCATGCTCATGCAAGTCATGCAATGGATCGTGGCGCTCCGGTTCACTTGGTCAAAGAAACTTTGGGTCATGCAAACATTGCTACAACTGGGCGCTATCTTCATGCGCGACCTACTGATAGCTCTAGCCTGTACTTGGATTCATAGGATTCAATCGAAATTGAAAAAGCCGCACTTATAGTAATCCTATAACAACGGCGTGGTATGGTAGGCGGGGGGAAGCGGCTAAACGCAAGGTGGCGAGTGTGTTGCATATGCCTTACGTGCGATCTTAAAATGTTACTGAGGCAATTTTTTCATTGTCTGAGCGATTACTAATTTTGGAGAACAAGTTGACCAACTTAGGGCGGCAACTATCGTAATTGTTAGGGCGGGTATTTTCCCGCCGCACTTGTAATTAGAAATGAGAATCAACTAGGATTTGGTCGCAAGCATATTGATTCCCATTTCTAGTAGTCGCCTTGAGCGCACAAGTTTTGCCAATTAAGTAGGTGCATTGGTCGCAGAGTAAAGGATATTCTTCATTTTCATAGGTGAACAACTCTGATTGCAATTGGGCGGCAGACACAGTAATCTTCAAGCCTACTTCTGCCCTTATCTGTTCCATGCCTTTGCAGTAGCCATTGAGGTAGACTATTTCGCTCATTGTTGGTAGGCAACCGTTGGCGGCATCGGCAACACCAGACATATAAACTTCGTCTTGGCTTGAGCGTAATTCTTGATTGCGGTCTAATTGATGTGTCATTATTAATAGCACTCGTGCTGAAGGTGTGGGTAAAGGTGCGATCGCTATCTTTTCGAGGGAGGGCGATCGCACCAGGCTGAGTTAATAAGGGCTTTCAGCAGCATGAGCACAGTCTTCGCATTGATAGTGATGTACTATATCTGCGGGTGTTAGCATATTTTGCCGATAACAAGTAGGGCAGGGATGAATGCGCGGGTTGTATTCGGTTGATCGCATCAGAGCAGAGTTGTCATCAGGAGATGCAAAGTCAAAATTGTCTTTGTCGTCTCGGAAGCGTAATAAATTATTGTGCTAGCAAGAAATGGACAACTCATGCGAATTTTATTAAAAATGGCTGACGAGAAATTAGTATTTTTAGCCTTTCTTATTTGCAATAAGTGAAGGTATTTAAGGGTAAAAGCTGCAAAAATTGCTAACACAATAATCTATTACGCTTCCTTGAACGGTCAACCCGTTGGACGGAACGCTGTAAAAACCTAGTCAAGAACTTTGAGCGAACCCTAGATAATGCAACGGCTAAGATCAATCTTTGCTTCATCCGACTAATGCTCAAGCGGTTAGCAGCAAATTATATCCCAAATGGGTTCTATACGTTCCTTGTCTGTTGCTTGTTTCCAAGCATCAATTCCTAATTCTTGGATGTGCATTTTTTGTTGGCTATTTATTAACTTTTAGCAGCATTCCGACAGAGGTTTTACCATAATGCACGAACTGGACGT
>NZ_JBYCCV010000348.1:0-1618 GCF_057473825.1 Aliterella sp. E5.1 | reverse complement strand
CACACTGCAAGATAATTTCGGACTGGTAATGCCGCCATTTGAATGGAGCTTTAGGATTCATTAGAGGCAGGCAGAATTATTTTCTCTAGCAGCATTATTTTAGCCTACCATTTTTTGCAACACAACCCAATTTCTTGGGTAGCAGAGCAACTAAAGCTCGACTTAGAAATCTGGGAAGCTCGTCTTGAAAGCATCGTAGCGTTGCACTCCCAGGCGATCGAGAAGCGGCGCAACCAACTAAAGCAGCTTAAAGCTTACCTCCTGCGCCTGCACAACGTAGGACTATTGGGCGAACAAGTTTTTGGAGTCGAGCGTCGCATTGATTTCCAGAATAATCCTCCCTCGGTAGTCCTTTTAGTTGAACCTGAGCAACTACCACAGCAGTTTCAAGAGATCGCCGTCAGTGCTAAATCCAAGGACATTCTCGCGGCACACAAAGCCGGAATTGACGTAAGTGCGATCGCACAGATTGTTACAAGCAAGCACGTCCGCTTTCGCCACCTATCCACCAAATCTAAACGGAGTCAAAAATGAACGTATTAAGAAGCACGAACATCACGCTCACCCCTAGCAGCTATCTGCGCTGCCTCACCAATGAAAATCTAAGTACAGCTTCTCTATACCTGCATGGAGAAGATGAGTCTTTTTGCATTGCCTTTAGTCCCGAAAACCTACCAGCGCTGGAAACGTTGGTTGCAGCATTACGGGAATTGAAAGTCAAGTTGCAGCAATCTAAATTAGAAGATTTGCAGCACCAAATTAATCTGCTAACTAATACCTGTAACGGCAAGTCAAAAGGTCACAATGTGCTAACAACCGTTACATTAAGCGACTTCTAGCTCGTCTCCACATCACCACCGAAGTGCGCTAACGCGCCTAAGTGGTGATGTTATTTTATGGTCTATCTATGGATTTAGCACAATTTCAATCTCCAGATTTTACAGGTGTTATCAGTTCCAGAGCGATTTGTCAGATACTCAATGATAAATCGCCCTCAACAGTGGGATTATTCGTTAAGAGCAAAACCCTAGAACTTATCGGCTGGGAAGGCATTACTCCCAACTACGAACACACATTCTCTAGCGGCGCTGTGGAGCCTGGTATCCTTTATAAATCGCCCAAAATGCACATCCTAGCCGTTTCTCCTAGATTTTTAGAATTGCGGGAGACAAAAGAAATTGTAGGAAACTACGAAACTCCAGAAGGACGCAAACTTTATACAGAACTTAACGACGCTGTAACCTTGCGGAGCTTTTATATGCTCTACTTGGTTGGAGAGAAAAACGAAACTCTGCATAACCCTCTTTTGTCACTCTGAGTAAGGAAAAAACAAACTAAAACTTGAAAAAGCTTGTAATGTAAAGCTTTTAAACTTTATTTTCTCACATCAGACTTCCTTTGTAGTCATTTTGCCAAAATCCTGAGCTAAAGCAGGTTCTAGATTTTACTCTCCTGAAAGTGACAAAAGAGGGATGACAAGCAATTCTGGTGTAAGCTGATAGACATTTAACTTGTAAGAACTTTATTTCCTTTATTACGGAGCTTTCTATTCCAATTAATTACTAACTCACCATCATTTAATAACCTGTGTAGCAGATCTTTAAGTTGAGTTACAGAC
>NZ_JBYCCV010000347.1:0-1441 GCF_057473825.1 Aliterella sp. E5.1 | reverse complement strand
CTTTGTTCGATTTGTTGACGAGCTAGGCCCTTCACACTTAAAATTGCTAACTTTCATGAATGGTAGCGAATCGGACCTCGCTCACAGGGTAAACGCATCTAAATTTTGAGTCAGATTATACTGGCATCTTTCAGGATCTTGGTCAAAAACCGATTGTCCATTGCTGCCTTGTATCGCTTCATCTTCAGGCTGTCCTTAGAAGACTCCTGCCGCAAAAGATTGAGAGCCAGCCGCCGCATCAGACTGAATTTCCGAGGTGCATGGTCCTTGCGAATCCGAGACGCATCCTCAGCAAACGTCACATCCAAACACCAGTGCAGTTGGTTTTCCACCTCCCAGTGGCAACGGATGTACTGGGCAAAGTCTGCGGAGGCAACCGCTAAGGAACTGATGAAGTAGCGCACTTGGCGGGTTTGTGTATTCCACAAGTCTCGCGTGCTTTCAACTACCACTAAAGTCTGCAGTCGTGGCCAAGGGGCAATCAGCTCTGGAGGAAAGACTTGGGTGACGGGTACTTGCCAAAGGGTGCGCCGCTCAATCCGATGATGTCCCGCTTCACATACACTCACCTCACGGGTGACGAGGCTGGGTTGCGACCCAGTCCGATGCTGCCTCAACCAGTCCTCGGCTAGAGTTGCTAGCGTAGGTTGGTTGTGCTTGAGTGCCAGAATATAGTCTGCTTGAGCGGCGTGAATCTGGCGGGCAATTGCAGTTTGAGTCCCCATTGCATCGAGCGTGATGATAGCTCCTTGGACATCCAGTTGCTCCAGGAGCACCGGAATCGCCGTGACCTCATTGGATTTGGTATCTACAGCACATTGGCCTAACACCAGACGATGCTCACTAGCCCACGCACTCACCATCTGCAGGGCTTTGACGCCGCCTTCACGGTCATAGGAGCCTTTGAGGGTTTTGCCGTCAATGGCAATGACCTGAGTACCCAGATGAGCGGCAATCAGACGCACCCACTGTTGAAACTTGGCTTACAACTCTACAGGGTCGAGGCGGGCAAACACGCGGGCAAAGGTATCATGAGACGGAATCCCGTTCGGCAGGGCCAGGAAGGTTGCTAGCCATGCTTGTTTAGCTAGAGCGTAGGTCTCAATGGCGACCCAGCTATCAGCTCCTGAGAGGATAGCAAACAGCGCAATGGTAATGATATCAACCAGTTGATGAGCGCGGGTGCGTTCCACCCTTGGGTCAGGGATGCAGCCGAAGTACTCATTGACAGCGGCTTGGAGAGCTTCTTGGGTGTTGGTGGATGGCATAGGAGCTTAAAGTGCCAACCTTACCTCAAATCCGCTCCACTTTTAGATGCGTTTACCCTGGCTCCATGGCCAGTAAAGCTATTTATGCTGTTTCTTTCAATTTATTCTAAATAGGCTTCCCTCCAATTTGTTCGATCACAGCGGTGGTAAAACTGAGTTAATAAATGTGAATT
>NZ_JBYCCV010000346.1:0-1440 GCF_057473825.1 Aliterella sp. E5.1 | reverse complement strand
GCAAGGGCCTCTGGACTCAAATGAACCTTGAGGGGGTAGCCCTCTTGGGAGCGATTGACGTTCACGGGAATTATCTCCTCAGCCCTTGCTCTAGCCACTGCACAACCAAATTGGCCGGGGTCTTGAAGATACACGCTGGACCCCCCCAGAATTCCTCTTCCTGGCTCAAGAAGCAGCATCAATCTGTTTTAGATGGATATGCTTTCGTCCCAGGGAAATCTCAAAGGAATCACCCGGCTGGAGCCCTAGTTGTTGAGTATAGGCAGGTCCGATAAATAAACTCCCATTAGACTGCACTCTGATCCTGTAGGTGGCCGTCCGCCCCTTACCATTACTCTTACTAGATCTGTCATCTAACTTGACACCCTTGGCCTCGATGAGGGCATTATAGAACTTCAGCAGATTGACCCGTTCATGGCCGTTCTTGGTTGTAGTAGAGTAGCCGCAGGCTCTGGCCTTTTCTTCACGGCCTGCTTTTCCCAGTTCCTTTACTTTTTGCAATAGGGCCTTCCCGGTGAGTGGCTTGTCCGCTTTATGCTCTTTCATTCAAATAAATCAGATAGGTGTTTCCAATAGATATACTAATACCCTACTAGACTTGCCATTCAGGATGAAATAAAGCAGAAGAAAGCTAGAGATAGAGCATAGCTTTTCACCCAACTTCTCTTGTCCTGTAGACTTGTTTTCAACAGCTTTAGTGAAGACGATGGGGGCACACAATTATGAATCCGGTGTTAAGACTCCTCTTTATCCCGTTTAGTGCCACTTTGCTTACGACTATTTTTGTCTTCCAGGTGATCAAAGAGGCCTCGGCTGAGATGAGTACTCCCCAACCACTTTCTCAGCGCCCTACTTCCCCAAGCAAATCCTCAACAATCAATGTTACTGGTGTCATCGAGTTTGTGGACGTTGAAGGAGGATGTTATCGTATGAAAACTCAAGATGGCCGCTCCTTCGAGCTACTAGGTAACTTTCCAAGAAAAGCTGGCCTTCGAGTCCAAGTGCGGGGAAAACTTGTGCAGGACATGGCAACTTTCTGCCAGGTCGGTCAGCTCCTAGAAGTAGAGTCAATTAACGTTCTCCAACCCGAAATGCAGCAGCTAACTGACACAAAATGGGTGCTTAAAGATTTGGGGGGTACTGGCGTGATAAATAGCCCGCAAAAACCAACGCTGCGCTTCAATGGCACTGATCGCATTGATGGCCAAGGGGGCTGCAATTCCTATTCTGCTCAGTCTCAAATCAAGGGCGATCGCCTCACAGTTGGTCCAATGATTTCGACAAAAAGGGCTTGTGTTGATTCACAAGCCCAGGAGCAAGAGATCCGCTATTTCAGTGCTCTTGAGAGAGCACAACGGATTAGCCTGGAAGGTCAAGATCTACTGATTTATAGTGAAGGGTTTGATAAACCGCTAAGGTTTTCCCGGTTCATTTTCAGTG
>NZ_JBYCCV010000345.1:0-1562 GCF_057473825.1 Aliterella sp. E5.1 | reverse complement strand
ATTTGCTTACTTCTCATGTATGGCGACAAGACCATAATGGTTTTTCTCATCAAGATCCGGGCTTTATCGATCATGTGATGAACAAAAATCCACAGGTGATTCGGGTTTATTTACCCCCTGATGCCAATACCTTGCTATCTGTAACCGATCATTGTTTGCGTAGCCGTAACTACGTCAATGTGATTGTTGCCGGAAAGCAACCAGCTTTGCAGTATTTGGATATGGATGCGGCAATTAAGCACTGCACCACAGGAATTGGAATTTGGGGTTGGGCGAGTAACGACCAAGGAGTAGAACCGGATGTAGTTATGGCTTGTGCGGGTGATGTCCCGACTTTAGAAACACTGGCGGCGGTGGACTTGCTTTACAAACACTTCCCCGATCTTAAAGTGCGAGTGGTAAATGTAGTCGATTTAATGAAGCTTCTACCAGAAAGCGAACACCCGCACGGTTTGAGCGATAAAGACTTTGATTCTATCTTTACTCCAGATAAGCCAATTATCTTTGCTTTTCATGGCTACCCTTGGCTAATTCATCGCCTAACCTATCGACGGACAAATCATCATAATCTTCATGTCCGAGGCTACAAAGAAGAAGGAACAACTACTACGCCCTTTGATATGGTGGTGTTGAATGAGTTGGATCGTTTTAGCTTGGTAGATGATGCGATCGACAGAGTACCCAAACTTAAGTACACTGCCGCGCACGTCAAACAGATGTTGCATGACAAGCTGATCGAACACAAGCAATATATTACCGAGCATGGCGAAGATATGCCGGAGATTCTGAATTGGGAGTGGCGCTATTACAGTGGTTCTGAGGCAAAGAATACTCAGGCAAAAACGGATCAAGCTGCGAGTGATTCTACTCCTTCTCAAGAGGGTGGCGAAGGCGCAGCAAAGTCTGGTTCTTAGTTTGACCTAATCCCCTTTCCTGCTAGGAAAGGGGAGCAATTTTTTATAGAAAACTAATAGACCTCGTGGCTTCAGCCCGCCTAGCTCGCCTTGGGTTAAAACCCAAGGCTAATAGCTAAAGTCGGCTTAAGCCGACTGAAGAAAAAAATTTTAGACTTTTGCAAGATGTCTAATCTATATAACGCCGTTTAGAAGACGATCGCGAATTCTTTTTCGGAGGACGGCGATCGCCCCCCAGCCGTCGGCTGACATCTACAAACATATCTCTTTGCAAAAATGGATAATCGCTTACCCAAAGACTCCGACTGGGAATATATAAGTCTGTCACTTCGTCAATATCACTCAAGTCTGGGCTATTTGACAGCAATACCATTTCTGCTATTTGACCTGTGGCGAGTACTTTATGTTCTTTTCGCAGTGGCACTTGTACCGTAGTTACAAACCCTGTTTCATCGCCAATTTCTAAGTTTAGTCGGCGTTCGCGGTTTTCAATTAATACAAGTTCGCCGATTTGATTTACGGTTTCTTCGGTGTTGATTAATTCTTCAGTTAGAAATATATCTAAAATCCGACCGCGAAAAAAGCCAGCGTAGGGATAGCGGCGATATTTCTGATTGCGTAAACTTGCCCAATATACTGGTCCCCAAA
>NZ_JBYCCV010000344.1:0-1622 GCF_057473825.1 Aliterella sp. E5.1 | reverse complement strand
GCTCTTCCGATCTTTAATAAACACCAGCCAGCTTTCTTGTTGTTCTCTGGTGGTGGCAATGACGTTGCCGGAGAAGAAATCGAGTCCTTTTTAAACCACGCAAGTTCCGGACTGGAGCCTATTCGTGAGAGCCATTTAGACTATGTTTTAAATCAAGTCTTCAGAAAAATTTTTGAAGAACTGATTACTAAGACTAAGGCAGCTGCACCTAGTATTCACATCTTCTTACATGGTTATGGCTATGCTATTCCAGACGGTAGAGCCGTTGCTAAAGTTGTAGGCTTTGATTTTGTTGGACCTTGGCTTCGACCTGCATTTGCTAAAAAGCGAATTTCTCAGGTGACCCAAGCACAGAAAATTATTCGCATTTTAATTGATAACTTCAACGATCTGCTTGCTGACGTAGCATCCGCCGACAGCAACGTTCACTATATTGACTTACGACCAATCATTCAAGACCAGGATTGGGCAAACGAACTCCATTTAAATGTAGACGGTTATGAAAAGGTCGCTAAAGAGTTTACTCAGCGCATCAATCAAGTCTTTAGTAGACCTCTTGCAGATTAGGCTGCCAAAATGAGAAAAATCAGGACATAGCAATTGAAAAGCGTCTTGATGATGAATTAACTATTTAATCTACTCAGTAACTCAAAAAAACCCATTGATGGTCTTGTTTGAAAATGTTTTTACCGGAACGGGATACTCAAGATTAAGACTGAAACTATCTCATATCAAGGATTGAGTATATCTGCTTTATATAAATAATAAAAATTTATTTTCCTGATGTGATTTTACTTATAACCGTTAACTTCCAGGATGGCTTATTTTGAGTGCCAGCATACTAACGTGAATAAAAATTATGAATCTAGCTAAACAAAATCGGCTGACAGGTTTACAGGTTGTTTTGCTCATCAAAATTGTCTTGACTCTTGGTTTATGGGCATTACCATTTTTGCTGCCTGACCCGCTACTTGATTACTCAACTAAACATCTACTTGGGATTTCTGCTTTACAACCTAAAGTTTTCATTCATCTTTTGGGGGCTACCTTTCTAGCTTTAGTAGTAGGATACATTTCGGCTTTTTTCCGAATTAACAACGGAAAAGATGTCAGTCATATTATTTGGGCTGGAGTTGTAAGCAATGGTCTTACTTCGGCAATTTTGTTGCTCTACGGCTTTGCTGGAGCTTATCAATCCTGGTCAACTAGCGGTCAGATAGTGATGTGGGGGTCAGCAGTGGCAACGGGCTTAATTACCTTAGGATTGATTGTTACGGGGGGTTTGAAAGATCATCTGGGACACAGTAACAACCTCTAATTCAATATGAGACATCCTTTTCAAGTTATTTCCATTATTAACTCGTCGCTGCTCCTCGCAGTGCTGACTGCATTGACGCTGATACTGATGGGGGTGCTGGGCAAGATAAGCAAGCCATTAAGCATCCCTGATGTTGCCCCTAACGGCATTATTTCATTGGAGTTTGCAGGCAATTCGGCAAGAGCGAAGGCAATTGTTGCAGCTTGGCGTAACAAGGGCGTTTTACAAAATGCCAATTTGGTGCAATGGCTTGATTTTTTGTATATTGCAGCCTATTCTACGACGCTGAGTTTGGCTTGTCTTT
>NZ_JBYCCV010000343.1:0-1598 GCF_057473825.1 Aliterella sp. E5.1 | reverse complement strand
ATTGAACCAGTTATAGTTATGGGCAAAGCTTAAAAAACAGTAGTTAGTTAATATTTTTAATAGTCCTTACAACGCTAGTAATTCTCCAGCATTAGGTTTATTCCCAACAACTTAGTCGTGTGTCAATCAACGTCTTGTATTTACATAGTAAACGATGTAAAATGTTAGGTATAAGCGATCGCAATTTTTTTGGGTTTTAAAAAAGCACAGATATATCAATCAGTATATTGTTTGGGCAACTGTTTCATTAAAGGTAAATTATTATGAATTCAGCCACAATGTATAGCAACGTTGAAGAAGTTTACAATGGATGGATAGCTTACGATACTTTACTAAAGACCACTAAAAAGTTCCGCTCCTCAAGTTCTTTAAATCCTGCTCTTAATGCGTTAGGCGATCATCTTTTGGTTTGGTACGAAGATTTCGGTAGACAGTATTTATTAGCTCACTAACGCGCGTCAAAGAATAGTGAGTGAAACCTTCACCTACTATTCTTTGGCAAATAGCACTGGAAGCAGAATAGAGAAAGAAATAAAAAGATACAAAGGTTCAATATTGCCATTATATAGACATTGCAATTCACAAAAATAATTAAATGACAACAAAAAAATTGAATGAAGAAGAAGTTACAACAAGATTTATTCAGGGAATGGATATGTTTAAAAATGGTATACCTCAGCCAACTGAAAGAGAACAAAGAATTGAATCGTTAGGTTGGAGACACGCCAAAAAAACGGCTGTTGACTTAGAGCTTGCTATTGAATCAGTCGTTGAAGCCTATTGCGAAAGAGGCTATCAAAACGAAAGTTAAAAGAAAACCTGAGCAAGCGAACGTGCGAAGATGATAGTCTCTAAAATTAAGGAATCAAATTTCATGTTGATGCCAGACAAAGAAGGAAAAGTTCGCCTGTATTTTACAGAAGATAAAATATGTATTGGCTCCTACGACGAGGTAGCAGAGTATGAGCAAAGAACAAAAAAAGGTTACTGGGCATCTGACTTTTTTCAGTTGCCTCCAGATTACAATCCGATTGGACAAAGCTTGGAGAGTATTGAATCTATCGTACAGCAATAGCTCCGAAGGCACATGAATTTTTGAGTAAATAAAATGAGTAAATCTAAACAGCAACAGTGGAATGAGGAACATCCTGATGTAGTTCAAAAAGCACAGGCAGAATACAACAAAAAACGACCAGTTTGGGCATTTCGCCCTACATCTGAAAATATAGAATGGCTGGAAGAAGAACGCTGGGATGATGATAATGGTAAACCTGAAGGTGATGCCATGCTCCTCAATCGAAAGTTAGACAAATTAAGAAAACTAGAGCAGCAGGGGTTTTAACTTTGACTTTTATATAGTTATCAATTACTATTATTCTTAACAATCTAATTCAATGAAAGAATCCAAACAGTATAACAACATATTGATTAATCGCCTTTGTTCTCTCCTCACTTCTTACGATTCATTGAAGCACTTAGAATGCGATGGATTAACGCAAGTCTTTCATCGAGTCTTATCAGATGAAAAAATTCACCACACTGTTTACATTGGAGAAGTAATACATGAGCCTACTAACCATACAATACCTCTACATTAT
>NZ_JBYCCV010000342.1:0-1590 GCF_057473825.1 Aliterella sp. E5.1 | reverse complement strand
CAAGTCCACGGACAAAATCGGAACTTCTAGATCTTCAGCCCTGCTCAGAATAATCGGGCTAGGGGGGAAGTGTCCGGTCAAAATTAAGCACTGAGTTGAGGTTTCTAGGGCGGCCAGCTGGATGTCAGTCCGATCGCCGCCAGTGATCACGGCCATGTTGTTGGCCTTGCGAAAATATTTAAGGGCAGAATTAACATTCATCGCCCCAATCGTGAGTTGCTCAACCATTAGGTCCAAGCGATCGGGGCGGCAAAGCACCTCGGCCTTTAATTGGTGAACCAGTTCACCAACGCTGACACTGCGCAGGAGTTGATTGCTGGGCAGCAGCCCTAAAACGGGAATTTGCCGGGACTCTAGAAAGGGTTGAATCACCTCGGCAACGGAATCATACTCTGCTGGGGGAATGTCATTAATCAGAACCCCTAGCAAGCGATCGCCAAGCTTCTCTTTGGCAACCAGGAGTGAATCGATTACCAACGGCGATCGCAAACGGGCAATTAATAAAATTGATGCATCAACAATCTCAGCCACTTGGGGCAAAGCCAGACCAAACAAATGCCCCTCCTCCAGTGAGCCAGGGCCTTCCAGCAGCACTAAATCCTCCCCCTGGGCTTGGCAATACTGAACCAGATGTTGAGCATAATCAGTTTGGTCGTTTCCTTGCAGGCGCTGATAAATAGTTTTAGCGTTCAAAAAGAACAGTGAGGGTCGCAGGGCAGAGGCTGGTAAGTCTAACGTTTGGGCCATAAATCGGACATCCTCATCGATCGAGTCTGTCTCAGAATCACTAAAGCAAGTTCCCAAGGGCTTGCCGTAGGCAATTTGTAATCCTTGTTGCTTGAGCTGCTGCGCAATGCCCAAAACTGCAGCGGATTTGCCACTATAAGCCTCTGTGGAGCCAATCAGCAAATATTTAGCAGATTTAGGCACGCTCTTCACTCCTTGATAATTTGCAAAACCCACAGGGGGGTCTTCTTATTTTAGGGGAACTTCTTCTGGCCTTGAGTAACCTAAAAAATCAAATCTTGACTTCAGCCCTGAAATTTCCTAGGGGCCTGAAATTCCCCAGGGTATAGAGGGGTATTGTCTAGACCTATGGCCCGTCCAGGCGGAGGAGCTTTCGATAGAAGCTTTTAGAAAAATCGGCGATTCCAGACCGCTTGAAATTATTCAGCACCTCGATTAAAAACCCAATAAATTCAAAATTTGTCATGGTCACTTCGTAGCTCAACTCTGGATTCCCCTCAAACTGGACTCGACAGCGTGTGAGATCCGCTGGCAGGGTAGAGAGGCTCCAAGTGGCGACAAATTCAATGTTGTCACCCCCTTCAATGCCTCGCTGACCCTCAAAATTACCACTCTGATACAGAGAAATTGCTTGAGGAAGAAGATTGCGCTTACTCCCCTGGAAGTAGGGCAAGTAGACGTTCACCTCCTTGGCCGCAGCGGGTTGAATGTGATCTAGGGTTGCAGTCATAAGGGTTAGCTCTTGGATCATCAACCAGCAAATCAGCCCAGAATAAGGAAATCTTGAGGAGATTCAGGATTGAACTTGAACTTTATGGTATAGGTGTGATTGAGGCAACAAGT
>NZ_JBYCCV010000341.1:0-1681 GCF_057473825.1 Aliterella sp. E5.1 | reverse complement strand
ATGTAAGATCCTCGTTAAGAACTTTGAGCGCACCTTGACCAATGCCACCACGAAGCTCAATCTCTGCTTCGTCAGGTTAATGATTAAGCGACTTGCCGCCTTTTAGAGATGTCAAATGGGTTCTATACTATTCGCGCTTGGGCAATTCGAGATATTGTACTTTCGGTGCTGGTCGCATTGGCAAATAGAACAACTGTGAAAATGTTGTTGATTGGTTGTGTAGCGATTGATACTACGGATATTGTTTCTGCCTATTTGAGTGGTATGGCGGGGTTATTTGGCGAAGAAGATGGCTGGTTGCTTAAATTAACCTCGACTGCGGTTGCTGCCCTTGTTTTGGAGTTTGGGGCATTGTTATTCTTGACGATTCATAAAGCACAGAAAGATGATGTTAGTGAGAATAAGCAGTGAGCAAATTCAGAAACTGGACTGTAGCATACCCATCGGTTCTGCCAACCGTAGTCCCCCAAACACTAAATGCGCCCCTTTGTAACTCAACCGACCAGCCTCCTCCCGATCGAGGTGCATCGGCTTGTTGGGCGGCAATTACCCCGGTGTCTGCTGGTGAAGTATTAACTTCCACATTCCATTATTAAGTACATACGTGCTACTGATAAAAGCTACGTATGGCTCGCTACCTTCGCGTTGTGCAGTAACTCTGTACATGAACACTCCGGCTTTCTCCGATAATGAAATCACTTGCGGATCTTCTATTTGGAACGATTGCCAAGGTTGGGTAGCTAGAGATTCCAAGATTTTTTCTTTTCCACTTATGCGTATGCCACCTGAAAAAACTATGGTTGCATCGTCGTGGAGAACAGCACTATAGAACTTCTTGCTCGCCTCTCCTA
Organism: Aliterella sp. E5.1; assembly: GCF_057473825.1. Classification (NCBI taxonomy): domain Bacteria; kingdom Bacillati; phylum Cyanobacteriota; class Cyanophyceae; order Chroococcidiopsidales; family Aliterellaceae; genus Aliterella; species Aliterella sp. E5.1. The sequence goes on along the minus strand of NZ_JBYCCV010000341.1, from coordinate 830 downwards.
CCAATGTGAGGGCTTGCCATCCTTGGTTTTCAAGTTCAATTAAATCCTGCATCGTAGTCACTCCTTACTTTAGTCGCCTTTTGTAAATAACGGGGTAGTATCCGTGTAAAATCTAACCGAAGTTACCAATCCTTCTGTGTTTCGATCAGTAAACGCTACGACTCGAATCGTTACTTCCTGTCCATCATTCCGTTTGTAGTGATTCAACGCCTCCAACACAAAAGACGAGTCGCTGCCATAAATGTTTAACAAGTCGTGTTCTAGACTGGTGAAGGTTGTCCAATAATCAGCAAGCCCTTGTATTACAACTTCTTTGCCTTCCATCGGCGGGGCATTGTTTGATTGCACAGAACAATCCTGCGCCAAGAACTTTCCATACGCTTCAATGTCTAATGTATCCAACGTTTCTAAATATTTCAGATACCACTCATAAGTTTCGGGAGAAAGCTGATTGATTCTAAGATTTTGGGTTTTCACCTATCACTCCTCTTGATAATCTAACAATTTAATCGAGTTATCTCACTTTTCAGTTACGTGCCTGTAACTTCAATCTAATTTATCTATGTTTGTTGCCTAGTCGATAACTTTAATTCATTGTCTGAGTGATCCTTCCAACTCATTTAATCATGAACGCTGACAAAGCGCCTTCAAGTTACCCACGCGCCCAGGGCAACCGCATAAAAATCATTGAGTTAAAAGTTTGATGAGATAGGTATGATCCCAAGCTGCCTTTTTGCGTCTGGCGGCAATGCCACGCTGGGATGAGGAGTCTTTGGCGAGAAGATTGAGAGCAAGATGCCTAAGCAAAGCCATGTTTTGAGGAGCAAAAT
>NZ_JBYCCV010000340.1:0-1513 GCF_057473825.1 Aliterella sp. E5.1 | reverse complement strand
GGGGCATGAAGTGTTATGGGTAATCAGGGAATGTCTGTCTGGAGAAATCCTCCTGGCAAGAACTTTATTATCTGCTAGGAGCGAAGATTTAGCGGTGCTGTTAAGAGAGGTAAAAGAGGCAATAGGAGTACCGATTGCTGGAGTGGTGAGTGATGGTCAGCAGTCGATTCGCAAAGCCGTCGAGGTGGCATTGCCCCAAGTGCCTCACGGTTTATGTCATTTTCACTATTTACGGGAAGCTGCCAAACCAATTTATGCCGCCGACCGCCATGCAAAAAAGGAACTTAAAAAGCAGGTGAGAGGAGTGCGAACCATTGAGCGCAGTGTTGCTAACAGTAATGACTTGGGATCTGAAACTGTCCGAAGTTATTGTTTAGCTGTACGCAGCGCTCTGACCGATGACGGTGTTCCACCGCTAGAAGCCTCTGGGTTAAAACTACGCTCACGATTGACTCTAATTGAGGACAGCCTGGAACGGGTAGCTCAAAAAGGGGATTAACTTTCCCCCTAATTAAGTTAAAACAGTTACTTTCTAAAGGGTTAGAACAAACCGCAGCCCTGTGGTCACCGATTATCATCGCTTACAACTGGGTTCACCATGCAGCACAGATTCTGGCTAATCACGCGCAATTTGATACCTCTATTGTCCAACTTTGTTTGTCTGCTCTAATTGAGGCAATGTCTGTTCGTCAAACCAGTGCTGGTTCCTTGCTTGGGGGCATTATCCATTTTCTTAAAGTCACGGCTAGTTATTGGTCAGGATTATTCTTCTGCTACTCGGTGCCAGGTTTACCCAGAACCAACAATGACTTGGAACATCTTTTTGGCACCGTACGCCATCATCATCGTCGTTGTACAGGTCGTAAAGTCGCTCCGGCAATACTTGTATTACGTGGCAGTGTTCAATTAATTGCTTGTGTTGCTACTCAACTTACCACCTGGTGTACCCAGCAATTAGCGCCTTTATCAATAGCAGATTGGTGTTTATTACGTTCCCAGTTAGAACAACATCGTATCAATCGAGTCAAACAACTACGCTTTCGACGTTCTCCAGTTGATTACCTTGCTTCATTGGAAGCACAGTTACTCTAGCTAACTTTGCTAGTGTAGTTTTTTTTAAAGTTCTCTCGTTGCTCACTGTCTTGCTTGCTGTTTTGAGGACGAGCGACCTTCAGTTTTGCTTTAAGTCGATAGCGGGTCATCTGGTAGACTGTATGATATTCCGCCTCTATCCCTAGGGTTTCGGCTAACCACTGTTGCACCGCGTAGTAGCTTTGAAATCCGTTATTCTCTTGTAGCCGCTTCGCCAAAGCATCCTCTGCCCATTGCGGAATCACTCGCACTCCCCCAGGCGATTTCTTAATTTCCAACATCGCTTCCACTCCCCCTTCTCTGTACATTGATAACCAGGTTTGTAGTGTGTTTCGATGTTTTCCCACCGCCTTGGCAATCGCGCTGATACTCGGTGCATTATCCTGTTTAAGCCAGTACAGAACTTGCAATCGTTCTTTAG
>NZ_JBYCCV010000339.1:0-1574 GCF_057473825.1 Aliterella sp. E5.1 | reverse complement strand
GGAACTTTCAAGTTGTGGATCAGTACGCTGGGGGCCAAACTCTTGAGAACGAGATCGAAGAGGTCCTCAGTGACGAAGAGGTAACGAAGCTGGAAGGAACGTCATGATCGGCGTCGTCATCGTTGTGCTCAAGACTTGCAAGGCATTGAAGCAGTCGTTCATATGGCAGAACTCTCCAATGACCCTGCTGGGCAGCTAGCCCCCAACATCACCTACGACATCAACCATCAAGGGTCAGTGCGACTCGCGACCCTAGCCAAAGCAGCCAAAGTCAGGCGCTTTATCTATATGTCCTCCTGTAGTGTCTATGGAGTCGCCACAGGTGAAGATGTCACCGAAGCCTCCCCTGTTAATCCTCAAACCGCCTATGCCAAGTGCAAAACCTTGGTTGAAAAAGACCTACAGCCAATGGCTGATGATGGCTTCTCTCCCACCTTTTTGCGCAATGCCACTGCTTTTGGGGCTTCACCCCGGATGCGCTTTGATATTGTTTTAAACAATCTGGCAGGGCTGGCTTGGACCACTCAAGAGATTAAGATGACCAGTGACGGCACTCCTTGGCGGCCCTTGGTCCACGCTCTAGACATCTGCAAAGCAATTGTCTGTAGCTTAGAAGCGCCTCGCGACATCATTCACAACCAAATCTTTAATGTTGGGGATACGGCCCATAATTATCAAGTCAAGGAAGTTGCCCAGATTGTGGCTGAAACCTTTAAGGGATGTCGCCTGAGCCTTGGGGATAGCGGAGCAGATAATCGCAGCTACCGAGTCTCCTTTGAGAAGATCAATCAAACGTTGCCAGGGTTCAAGTGTGACTGGGATGCTCGGCGGGGAGCTCAGCAGCTCTTTAAGTTGTTCTCTAGGATTGATCTAAACCAAGAGACTTTCTTGTTTCGAGGCTTCACCCGCCTTAAGCAGCTAGAGTACCTGATTCGGACTCAGCAAATTGACCAAAACTTTTTCTGGAGAGAGTGATGCAGTTTACCCAAACCAAGCTCAAAAGCGCTTTTATCATTGATTTAGAGCAGAAATCAGATAATCGAGGTTTCTTTGCCCGCACCTTCTGCGCCAAGGAATTTGCCGAGCAGGGTCTCAAACCCACAGTGGCCCAGGGCAATTCTTCTTTTAACTATCAACAGGGCACGTTGCGGGGAATGCATTACCAAGTTGCCCCAGCAACTGAAACAAAGCTAGTCCGCTGCATCCAAGGGGCTATCTACGATGTAATCATCGATATGCGACCTGATTCTCCCACGTACATGAAACATGAGGGAGTAGAATTAACGGCTGAAAATCGCCGAGCACTATATGTGCCAGAGATGTTTGCTCATGGGTATCAAACGCTAACGGATAATGCTGAGGTGATCTATCAGGTGGGGGAGTTTTACACCCCGGGTTATGAAAGAGGTCTACGTTATGATGACCCAGCCTTCGGGATTGAGTGGCCACTACCGGTGAGTGCGATCTCTGAGAAGGACAAAGATTGGCCTTTGATGAAATCTCTTGTTGTCTAAATTTTACGGTGCTATTTTTTGCTATAGGAACCACTCCATGATCATTATTGATAAAGCCCT
>NZ_JBYCCV010000338.1:0-1612 GCF_057473825.1 Aliterella sp. E5.1 | reverse complement strand
CTGACGCTGCTGTAATCGTTGGAGACACCACAATTAGCTTAACCGTAACCGCTCCTGTAGCTGGTAAGGTTTATTTGCGTAAGGGTACTTGGTTACACTTTGCTGCTAACAGTGTAATTGTTGCCGAAGAGACTCTAGTAACAGCTACAGCTACAGTAGTTAAGATCGAGCCTGCTACTGCGGCAATCTCAATTAGTGCCACTGCAACCACTTGGGGATTGCAACGCATCCTCAGCCCGACAAACATCCCTTTACAGAGCGATAGCACAATGGTGTCTCGCACTGACTTGAGTAATGGTTTGCAGGGTTCAGAAGTTAAGACAGGAACTAAGCTTACTTCGTCCGTTGCTACGATTACTAATCCTAAAGATCGCGGATTTTGGGCTACCGTTTATCCAGCTACTCAAGGCACTCAATCAATCTTTGCTTTGGTTGTTCGTTCCGGCGGTCGCCATGCGTTCGGTAAAGCTCAAGTAGGCACTTCAGCTGATGACGGCAATATTGAAGAAATAAGCCGTATTTCCTTTGATTTAAGCTTTCAAGCTCCCTACGCGAGTCCTAGCCTGCCCGCTTATCTGTCTGTAACAGAACTAGCCGACCTTAACAACGTCCGCAAACTTGCTGGTCTACCTGCCCTAGTCTAAACACTAAGCGGCATAGTCTAAGAAAAACCCACCTAGATTAATTTCTAAGTGGGTTTTTGCCTTTAGGATTGTAGAGTCCAAACTACGACAAACGCACAACAGACCGTATAGCATCATCTAGCAAAGGCAGTAACTCAAATTGTACATCAACATCATCCGGGTTATCATCGGGGAAACTAACTAAGTTTTTGTCGATGACTTTAGGCATTAGCTCGTACTTTATCGCCCGTAACACCCTAGGCGCAGCACCAAACCCAAATTCATACAGTCGATCCGATATTCTCCAACTAAGTGGATCTATGGAGATAAACGGCAATATAATTTCTTCAGACACACACAGTGTATCTAAAGCCCGATCTAACCCGAACCCGATAGTCCTCACCCAGTCGAAGTGTATTGACCACTGCTCTCGCGTAGTAGCAGCAATCGGGTTAGTTTTATCTGCTGTGGCGAGGTTAAACGCATCTATTAGGTTGTAGTGGTTGGCTAAATAGGCAAACTCACGGGCGATGTTGTTGCCGCGCAAAGCAAGCCATATCGCTACTTGGGTTAGGTGATCGTAGGCTATCCAAGTATCTGTAGTGCGATCGCAAGTAAAAGCCGGACTACCTACAGACTTGTTGATCTCCTTTACACATTTGATCGCAAATCTAAGCCGCTCTCTAGAGATGCCTAGCATCCAGCAAGCTTCGTCTTTAAGGATCGATAAATCTCTGTAATTGCTTAATGAGAAGCCGATGCTTGCTCCTTGTAAATCTACTGTATGTGATGTCATAATTCTTTGCTGATACGGACTCTACACCTTTAATAATAAGCCCCCCGACACTTAATCAGCATCGAGGGTATCACTTAGATTTTGCGACGACTTTAGAAATCTTACTTATCAGCCCAAGACCTTGCTATGGCTTTGTTTGGCGTTGCTCCCGCTTCGTTTACGGGCAAATCCTTTATATAGAACCGCATAGCGG
>NZ_JBYCCV010000337.1:0-1699 GCF_057473825.1 Aliterella sp. E5.1 | reverse complement strand
ACGTCTGTTGGCAAACAGGACAGAGATAGCGTTGATGTCCGTTGGGCATCTTGCCGTGTTTATGGGCTTTAGAATGATCACACAAAGGGCATTGCATGGACGAGTTGCAGATGAGAGATCCCCTCTACTCTACCAATCCCACGTTTATTTGACGCACTACCCTTAATTTAACCAGCCACTCGCTTAATCAAAAAGACGAGCCAACTTTGCAGCAGTTAGAGAACCATCTGCAATACTTGAGCCAGGACAAGAAAGCTGCGATCGCTATGACAGCTATTTACGAGGCAACCGAGCCTAGTGCCGTCGATTTCGACCATGTTTGCGATCGCTGTCCTCACTTCAACAAAGCGATCGCCTTACTCCAAGACCTATCCTGCTCAGGACAACTAGCCCTCGCTAGAGCCATAACAGAGGAAATAGCGGTACTAGAGCAATTGCAGGGGGTAAGCCGATGAAACCTCAACGGTGTCCCTTTTGTGGCAGCAGTGTGTCTTTGATAGACAGCGCCAAAATTTACGGTTGCCACTACGGGTTTATCTATTTATGCGACTCTTATCCCCAGTGTGATGCCAAGGTCGGGTGTCATCCTGGGACAATTAAACCCCTCGGAACTTTAGCTGATAAAGAGTTACGGAGATGGCGCAGACTTGCCCATCAAAAGTTTGATCCTCTGTGGAAACTGGGGATGTTCTCTTGCCGTAATGCTGCTTACAAGTGGCTATCGAAAGTAATGAGATTGCCCCTAGAACGGACTCATATTGCTATGTTTGACATCCGGCAGTGCCAAAGAGCGATCGCCTGTATTGAAGCTTTTACGAAAAGTCGGCGCAGTGCCAAAACGAGAGTAAAAACCTGTTGCTAAATAAGGAGAAATACAATGAAGTCTAAAGCACCCGCAATTAATCGTAATGACGGTTTTGATATGGTTGCAGTTTGGGAAAAAGATGGCGTTCGATTCGTTGGTAGCTGAATCACGGTAATCAGTCCGTACATAAGCTACCCAGCCAAGACTTCCAAGTCTAGCTGAACTTCAAGGATGATGTAGGTGAAAGCCCTACCCGTCAAACTCGGACGTGACTCCTTATCTGCCCACAGTGAGTTAACTCGATTTTAACAGGCTGAAGCTGGGAACAGGGCGCAACCAGACAACTTTCTTATTCACAGTTGACACTGGCGCTAACAGGGAGTTCCTATGATGAAACAGATTCTAGAAAAGCATCCTATTTTCTGGCAGTACGTGAATCAGGTAATACCTGGAAAATACTGACCACGCCAGAGATTAGTATCCCGCCGCATTTGTCCGTCGATAGCGGTACGAGTATGGGGTTCTGGCGGGTGAATTGAATCCATCTAAGGGAACGAACAATCACCTTGAGGAACGAATAAAAACAGTCTGTTAGGTCTGGGGCATCGTAACCCCAGTAGGCATGGGCGAGATGCGGAATCCCGCAGATTGGGTAGGATGACCCGTAATTGGGTCAAGGTTCAAAAAACACACCTTTTGGAGCAAAGCATGGTTAGACACGGCGATAACGCTAGTGAACTTTGGAAGAATCTACCCTGGAAGAAATTTCGGCGTGACTTATTCCGCTTGCAAAAACGAGTGTTCAAAGCAGTTTCAGTTGAAGACAAGCGAAAAGCTAGGTCACTTCAGAAACTAATCTTAAAGTCCAAGTCTGCAAGACTATTGGCAATTCGT
>NZ_JBYCCV010000336.1:0-1702 GCF_057473825.1 Aliterella sp. E5.1 | reverse complement strand
TAGCTACCGTCGTCAGGCTGCTACCGAGCGCTTGAACAATTCTCTATCATCCTAATCGCTCTATTTTTTTGTTTCTATTCGCAAGCGATCTGTACTTGTCGTTTCGATCTGAACTTCCTTTTCGCGTCAACTACCCGACAATAATCTGTCACGACACGCAAAACACTTGACATTTAATAAGTCGGTCGTGGTGCAAATGAATTGTCAAACGCTGACCAATCAACTGTGACGGCACAGTATAAAGAATGCAACGCACAGTAATAGTGCTTTGGCGAGTCACTTTGACGCTGAGGATTTCATAATCTGGGTAACGATGTTCTGGCAGAGGGTGCAAGTAAGCTTGTTCCTCTTGAAACTTCTGACAAATCTTGGCATTGAGTACCTCCATCACTTGGATAATGAAGCACTGATAATCGGCAATGCTATCGAAATCACAGGAGCCACGTAGCAAAAGTGCTTGGTGCAATCGGTTTTTAAAATAGCCGTGCGGCGATTCAATTGAGCCATTTTCGCTCTTCAATTCCTCGGTTGTTACGGGTCGGTCGCATGCGATAGTGCTGGCACAGGCGTTGGTACATCTGCGTTAAGTCTTCATCTGTGCGACCACCTATAGCGGTTCGCACTTGAGTGCAGTACACCTTAAGCATGACCTCACAGTAATTAAATCCTAAAGCTGTACTTTATCGGAATGAGAACTGCTGTAAGTTACGATAAGCTGCACTTAAACTGTCGCTGCGGTGTTCTAGTGGGCAACCACCACTCTGCTCTAAGGCGTTTTGCAGTCCTTGGCACAGCGCAACGAAGCTCTCGCCGCCCAAAATCACTTGCACGTATTGCCAACCGCTCGCTATATGCTAGGCGGTAGTGGTATAACAGGTGTTCAAAGGGCTTGCCCCCAATTGTAATTTCCACTTGTTTGAGTTTGGTGAAATCTGATAATCCCATCACGCCCGGTCGGTGTGACTGCTCAAACATCACTTCTAGCGGCGGTCCACTGCTGGCTTTCCACTGCTGTACTCGTCGTTGTAAAGTTCGTAGGATGGACTGTCCATACTTGCCAGGATATTTCTGTTGCAAATACTCATACAACGTCATTGCTTGCAACTTGGGCTGTTGTTGCAGCAGCGCTACGAGTTCGCTTTCCCATACCTCTAGTAACGGGTCAGCGCGAGTGCGCCAGTCATGAGGTTTTCTTCGTTGCGGTTGATGTTCTCCTTTTTCAATTCGTCTGCCTGTACGGACAGACAAGCCTCCTTTCGCTGCCGCTGTTTCTTGCGTACAGCCAGATTCTCTCGCTTTCATATATAGTTGAACCTGAATTGAATTAATTCGTTTCCCAGACACTAGGCAGTTTCTTAATTGACGTTAATGAACAACTGCCTAGTGTCTTTTATTTAGGTGCCTACTGCTTGAGGTAAATTTTGTCTCCGATAGCTCGGTGATGCAGTCAAGTTAATTGTCGTTACTCGGTCTATTTACAGCGATTTTCAAATGAATAGACCACAATGATTGAACCATCCAACAGCGTCATCAGATGAAATTTGCTGATTAATAATTTTGGTTGGTGGTGCCACGAAAGTAATGATAATTGCTAAAGTAGAGACAGAATTTAATTTGCAATGATATTAGACGATGTTGAATTGTCCTACCTGGACCTCTGCTCGAATCGTCAAAAACGGGCGAATTCACAATGGCAAACAAA
>NZ_JBYCCV010000335.1:0-1549 GCF_057473825.1 Aliterella sp. E5.1 | reverse complement strand
CAGATAACGATTTAGAAGTTTTACGCGAACTGTCCTTTGGCGAACGAGTTGCCGAGGAAGAAGTTACTGAATTAAGTAAGTACTTCGTACAGACAGAGCAGTGGCGTCAACTATTTGCGGGAGAAGTCGATGTCGTGTACGGATTCAAAGGAACGGGAAAGAGTGCTCTTTATTCTCTATTGAATCGCAAGGACGAGCTACTTGATCGCAGTATTCTGATGATTGCTGGAGAGAATGTAAGAGGAACGCCCGTTTTCAGAGATTTGGTTGATGATCCCCCAGCAAATGAGCAAGAGTTTAGGAACCTTTGGAAACTCTACTTCTTGCAGCTGGTGGGACTAACTTTTCGCGAACATAGCATTGACAGCAAACCCGCTAAACGTTTATTGGGATTATTAGAAGAAGAAGACCTGTTACCGAAGAAGGGAGGGTTGCAAGCCTTTGTACGTTCAGCCTTAGACTATGTGCGAGGTCTTATCACGTCACCTGAATCAATCTTGACTACCCTTGAGCTTGATCCAGCAACCCAACAGCCGAAAGCTGTTTCAGGTAGAATCACCTTTCGAGAACCGTCTCAAAAAGCTGCTAAAGCTGGCTACATCTCAACCAATACCCTCTTTGAGTCAGCTAACGAAATACTAGAGGAGCATGACGCCAATATATGGATTCTTTTGGATCGTCTCGATGTTGCGTTTGCAGAGAGCGAGCTTCTGGAGTACAACGCGCTCCGGGCTCTTTTTACAGTATATGCAGATTTGCGAAGTTATGAACGTATAACCCCAAAAATCTTCCTACGGTCTGATATATGGGACAAGATTACAGCAAAGGGCTTTCGTGAAGCAAGTCACGTTACGCGAGCTATAACTATAAGCTGGGATAATAATTCGCTTATGAACTTGGTTATTAGACGTGCGCTCCAGTCACCTCAGGTAGCAACGTTTTACAACGTAAAGGCAGAAAATGTTCTGGGAAATCTAGAGGAGCAGAGCAAGCTGTTTTATCGCATTTTTCCAGAACAAGTTGATATTGGCTTGAGAAGACCTAATACATTTGACTGGATGCTTACTCGTACTCAAGATGGTTACAGAAAGACAGCGCCTAGAGAATTGATCCATCTCCTTTCAGCATCTCGAAATGTTCAACTGAAGAAGGTAGAGATCGGGGAGTCATTGCCCTTGGATGAACGGTTGATCGTTGGTCAAAATGTCAAAGAAGCTCTCAAAGAAGTTTCTACAGTGCGCCTTGAACAAACTCTGCTGGCCGAGTATCCGACTTTACGCTCTCAAATCACAAAGCTTAAGAACGCGAAAACGCAGCAATCGTTGAGTAGCCTCGCGAGTATTTGGGAATGTTCCGAACGTGAAGCTGCTGAACTTACCACATCATTAGTTGAAATTGGCTTCTTTGAACGTCGTGGGGGCGATTACTGGGTGCCTTTCCTTTACCGAGATGCTTTGGAAATGAGCCAAGGTGCAGCTGAGTAGAACTCATAGATCGACAAGCCTTGACTCAATTCAAGTGTCAGTTTGAGACCAGCGGGTACTTCTTG
>NZ_JBYCCV010000334.1:0-1656 GCF_057473825.1 Aliterella sp. E5.1 | reverse complement strand
GAAGCAAGGGCAAAAACTGGCGAATCAACCCAATCGTCACTGCCGGGAGTTCCAGTTGAGGTGTTAGGCCAACATCCCCCAATTGCTCAAATCTTCGAATTGCTTCAGGGTTGAGTTCAGCCAACCGCCGGCCAATGCTGGGACCGGTGAACTGAGATTTTTGGCCCCAAATAATTGCTGTCGGCACCCGAAGTTGCTTGATATAGAGGGAGAGATCAAAGCATAAATCCCCCCGCACAAAGCTGAGGGCCGCATACTCAGCATTTGGCTGTTGCGCGGACTCCAGATAGGCGGCGACAATTTCTGGATAGACGCGGTTGGCTTGGGCAAACTGTCGCTGCTCTAAAAAGCTGCGAATGCCCTGGGAGGTTGCTACGCCAGCGCCGTAGAGGAAGCGATCCAAAACCGGAGTGCTGACAAGCTGAGCAAAGAAACTACGGGTATAGTTCTCGCCAAAATCGGATAAGCCTGCCGGGGTTGTTAGGATCAGGCACTCAAAAAGTTCTGGGCGCTCAATGGCGGCCCGGATGGTCAAAGCAGCTGTGAGGGAAGAGGCAATCACCGGGGTAGGACCGCTACAGGTTTGCTCCATAAATTCCAGAATAGTCTGGATGTAGTCTTGGGGCCGATAGTCTCGTTGGGGGTGGGCCGAACGTCCCCAACCAATCAAATCAGGGGCCAGAATCCGATATTCAGCCGCAAAGGCTGGGTAAACCTTTGACCATTCATAGGCGGAGGACCCTCCCCCAAACCCATGCAGAAACACCAGGGTTTCAGGTTTATTCTCTGGTTTATTCTCTGGTTTATTCTCTGGTTTATTCTCTGGCGCTACTGGATGGGATTGCAACCAGGTGGCCGGGTCGGCAGTGTAGTAAACCATTCGACCCAGGCTGGTTAAAACCGAGTCTTGGGTAAATCCTAAGGGTAGGAACATTGTTGACCCCCAAATTAGTAAAAGCAGCGTTGCAATTTATAGTGTTGCAGCTTATACAGTGCCACGGCTGTAAATTCTCTAAAACTGCAAAAGGAAAGAGACTGATCGCCATGTAAAGGTTAAAACCGTTATTTAAAGTTTTTTGTATCTTTGTTGTCATCGTGCCTTATGACACGTCTAGTACTCCTAGATTTAGATAGTGTAGACAAAGCTAAAGAAAAGATGAAGCGGAGACGTCAATGACTCCTTTCTTGCTAAGACAATTCTGGTCACTGGTGGAAACAGCGCAAACTCCAATGCTGTTGAACCTAGATGATGCCAGTTTGAGCCAGTGGCTGATCCATCAGTTTCAAGCAGAGCGATCGCTGAATGGGGATGAGCGCACCTATCTGATTAACTATATCCAAGAACGGCTGTCTTTGATTCGGGACATTGCTTCCCAACGGCAGTCTTTGTACCAAGGCAGCCACTGAATCTAGGGCTTAAGGCTATAGAGCTTAATGTTATAATTTAAGTTCTTTTGGGAAAGTTTAGCCGCCACGTCTAGACTTGGTTTCGCAGTAACCCTAGGAACGGTAAGATATTAGCAACGATGCCGCGTCCTCGCCGGCGGGGTGCTGTTCACGCTCGGGTTCGCCATCCCGTTCACGCTGCTCGGCTTCCTGGGCGCGCAGCTCGGGCGGGTGTTCGACGGCCGGCCGGTCCAGATCGTGATGGGCCTG
>NZ_JBYCCV010000333.1:0-1575 GCF_057473825.1 Aliterella sp. E5.1 | reverse complement strand
AGTGCTTGGCGGTAACCGTGAAGACGTGCATAATGGGGCCCCGTTTCACAACTGATTACGGCAATGTGCTTATGTCCTTTTGTGATCAAGTAATTTGTAGCAGCTTCGGCAGCGGCTCCGTTATTGACGTAGACGTTGTCGAGCGGTAAGTTACCCGTCCCTTTAGCCATCGCCTCAAGTCGTACGATGGGCGTCCCCGCTTTGAGCAGCTCACGTAAGTCTTTTACATTTACATGAAAAAATACGCCTACGATGCCGTCAGCGCGACCTTCCCTTATAAGGCGCAAAAAGTTCAGTTCCCTTTCCCTTTTGCCATCGGAATTGTAGGTAAGAAGGTCATAACCGAAGCGGTTGCTGACATCGAGAATGCCGCGCTCTACTGCAGGATAAAAGGGGTTCGTGACGTCCGGGATAAGGCACGCAATGGTGAATGTACGTTTAGAGCGAAGGCTTTGTGCGGCACGGTTCGGCATATAACCAAGCTTTTCGACCGCACTCGCGACACGCTCCCTAGTTTCCATTGAAATTGCTAAGCTTGACTTTGGATTGAGAATTTGTGAAACGGTTGCTTGCGAAACGTCAGCAAGCTGTGCAACGTCCAACTGAGTAGGCCTCTTCTTTCCGGAAGTTTTTTTCATCGAACGACTGTTAGTCTCCCCAGGTCACCGAACACATGAAGCACCAAAGTTTTATGCTTGTGAACTAGCCTTAGTCTATGTACTATTACGTATTAGTGTAGTGAAAACGTATCGAGCATGTCAATAGACCTTTGTAAATTTCACATATCGCCTCGTTTACTCAACGCTTCGCCACATACCATTGACATTCGCGATGAACTTACCTACACTGTATCCACGGCGCTAATAGGTATTAGTATTTTGGTCCCGTAAGACCCTATGCTTGGAAAGGTTGGTGGGCATTCTGGGTTGTTCGAAGATTACATGGTCCTAGAAAAGCTCTAATCCGCGATTCGCCTTGTGGTGTAAGTTTCGTGTTCTTTGAAGCATATCTTTAACTATCACCGAAAACGTGCAAATTGGAGGAGAAACCATGAGTAAGATTTTTCGTTTGCTACCACGGATTGCTATAGGCTTAACGCTTACCGCGCTTCTACCTACCTTTGCTCAAGAGGAGAAGACACAGCTCCTCTTTTGGGGAGGTAGTGAGGCGGTTGACGAGTTGGAACAGTATATGGCTCAGTTCAATGAGACGCATCCCGACATTGAGGTCACCTATGAGTCTCAGCCAAATTTGAGGGAGATTCTTAGAACAGCTTTAGCTGCCGGTCAAGGCCCTGACATCGTCTATGGAGGCACTGGCCCAGGTGCCGCAGGTGTTCTGGTTAACGCGGGTCTCCTCCTGCCACTTGAAGAGGCGTACGAGGAATATGGATGGAACGATCGTTTCTCTGATTTCACTAAAGAGCGCGCTTCCATCGACGGCACCGTCTATGGAATCGGGAATGAGATCGAGTACATCGGAATGTTCTTCAACGAGAGAATTTTTAGTGAGTTAGGGTTGAGTGAGCCGGAGAGCCATGAGGAAGTCTTACAGCTGTGACAAACACTCCAGGAC
>NZ_JBYCCV010000332.1:0-1725 GCF_057473825.1 Aliterella sp. E5.1 | reverse complement strand
GGCAGCAAGGGATGAAGTTTCTGCCATTGAGCATCATTTAGGTCACCACGATGTAGCGGCATAGAAAGTTACTCCCGTTAGTTTTCAGATATTAGAATCTTCATATTCTCACTTTCTTCCCACTATATCTAATGTCCCTTTTGAGTTTGCAGATACGCCCTAGCTCTAGCTTTGTAGTAAGCAATTTGTTCTTGGATTGTTTGCTCAGTAATCTTGCTAAACCTCTATTAACATTCCGCCTTACTTCCCAAACCAATAGAATGTATGCTCAACAACTAAAGATTAATTGCTGTTTGCACTTGCAAATTAGTAAAACCTGCAACGCGCTTGCTATCTTCAGGGTTGAGACGAATTTTTACTTCAACCACGCGGCGATCGAGGTTTTCTCCTGGTTGATTGCTAAACACTTTTTGGCGCTCTACTTGCAAGCCAATTTCTGCCACTGTCCCTTCGATTTCACCATCAAAAGCTTGGCTAGTAATTACCGATCGCTGTCCAACTTTAATTTTGCCAATATCGGTTTGATAAACTTCCCCTACAGCAACCATTTGGTCAGTTTTTCCGATCTCAACAATCCCTTCATCGCTGATTTTTTCTCCAGGGCGGGTATGAAGCTTGAGAATTTGTCCTGCAATTGGCGAACGAATATAAGCTCGATTTAATGCCGTTTGAGCACTTTCGACATTAGTAACCGCACTTTCTACCTCAGTTTGCGCCGCTTGCACGTCTACCGGGCGTACTTCGGCAATCTGGTTTAAAGTGGCTTTAGCTTGACTAATTTGAGCTTGCAGACTTGTCAAACTACGGTTTTTGGTAGCGATCGCTTCCTTTAATTGCGCCGATGCTGTTTCTGCTACCAAACGCTTGCTATCTAAGTTAGAAGATGCGATCGCACCACTTTCGTACAACTGCACAAAACGTTTATACTCAGCATTAGCGTTGCGTACTTCCGATTCCCACCGAGCGATCGCCGCGTTTTGAGTATTGTTGCTTGTTGTGCCTGAATTTCCCCAATTTTTGCCCCAGCTTTGACTTGATTAAGCTTTGCTTGAGCGTTGTTTACTTGCTCCTTAGCTTGCTGCAATTGGTCGTCTAAGACTTCGCGCAAATCCAAAATTGCTACTATAGCTCTACGCAATTACATTAGGACAGTGTTTGAATGCGGCATCAACACAATCCCGAAGCGTCTCAAACTCTTGCCAGCGTTGCCGCATCCAATTCTTCAATACAAACCACCAATGCTCGATCTCATTGAGGTCTGGCGAATAAGGTGGCAAATACCACAGTTCACAATCTGCTTGCGCCACAACTTCTTCCAGTGCTTGGGAACGATGAAAACTCGCATTGTCAATCACAATCACATCGCCAGGCTGCAAGTGGGGCAGTAGACAATTGCTTAACCAGGTTTCAAACAAGTCGCGATTACAACTGCCCATAAATGTCATTGGCGCAAACAGTTGCACTTGCTTGAGCGCCGCAATCCAACTGACGCGCTCGGTTCGTTTGCCTGATTTGAGTGCATGAAAGCGTTGCCCAACCTCACAATAACCATAAGGATAGTCCTCTCGGTTATCAATACCCGCTTCATCTACGTACACTAAGCTAATAAGCACTTAAGCTGCAATATGATGGTTATTCCCTTTATTTTTGATCTTGCGATGCCATTCAATTACTAACTCGCCTTGATTTAACAGCCTATCCAGTAGTAGCTTCAATTCATCTACT
>NZ_JBYCCV010000331.1:0-1624 GCF_057473825.1 Aliterella sp. E5.1 | reverse complement strand
CCTTTGGCTCTGTGAGCAATTAGCAGCCCTGCGGGAGGGGCAATTTGCCGCCGCCGACTGGGAAAATATCATCGAGGAATTAGACAGTTTGGGGAAAAGCGAGAAGCGTTCTCTAGAAAGCTATCTAGAGAATTTACTCATGCACCTTTTGAAGTATCAGTACCAACCGCAGAAGAGATCTCGAAGCTGGTTGCTGACGATCTTAAACGCCCGGACTGCAATTCGGCGATCGCTCAAGGCCAGCCCGAGCCTAAAGCCTTACCTTGCTGAGGCATTAGCTGAAGTTTATCAAGACGCTAGACGGGCGGCCTCGGTTGAGACTGGCAAAACCCTTGAAATATTTCCTGCTAAGTGTCCCTATCCGATGGAGCAGATTTTAGACCCCGATTTTTTGCCTTGACAGCACTCCTGCCAATCTTTCTTCCCTGGCGTGAGCGTGGAGAAGCTTTAGGAGAGAGGGCTTCCAATAAACCAATATGCTTATTAGACGAATGACATGCAAAGAAGAAATGGCTCTTCTACATTGCCTGTAAAACTGCGGATGAGTTTATCGCAACAGAGTGTTAAATCCTGCCTGTTGGAAATGCTTGTCTGCTGTCAAGATATCCTTAATGCCCTTTTCCTCCATGATCAGCATTGATGCACAGTCTGTGATGCTGTAGCCTTTGTCCATTCGCTGCCTGTATCGATGAAAATATATCTCACGATTCCTTGGGTGAACCGTACAGATAATGCTCAGCATTTCGAGCAAAATCCTTTGGAACCTTTGCCCATTCATCATCAGGGACTTCAGCACCAATTTCAGCAAGTTGCTCCCAGAGAGGCTTAGCCTCAGGATTGAACTCTAATAATTTTGTGCCAATGACAGAGTTAATCAGCCCCTTAGCTTCTTCCAGCTCTCCATCGCTGAGACTTTGTATGATTTGAAGTAACTCTTCTTTGTTACTCACTTTGCCGGCTCCTGCGCTTTGCTGACATTGGGGGCTTATTGAGATTCTAGCCTGGTAGTGGTTAACCCTTACATCCCAACTAGCCTAAATTAAAGAGACAACGGCAGGCTCAACCTGGAAAGCGGCAGACCTTATCTCTATGCACCACCGAGAATTTTTTTCAGGAGGAGGATGATAGGGTTTGAAATCATTTCGATGGAATACAGACAAGAATCGCCAGTTGCAGGCAGAGCGAGGAGTGAGGTTTGAGCAAGTCCTGCAAGCCATCAATGGCAATAAGGTTCTGGATGTTATTGATCATCCTAATCAGGAAAAGTATCCCTCTCAGCGAATCTTTATCATCGAAATGAAACAATATATCTATCTGGTGCCGTTTGTGGAGAATGACCAAGAAATTTTTCTAAAGACAATTATCCCCAGCCGCAAGTTAAAAAAACAGTATATAGGAGCGTAAGCTATGCCCCCTTTAGATGCCCAAGAACAAGCAATCTTGGAATCTGTAGAACTGAATGAGTGGCAGTCTGTGCCGAATGTAGCCCAGGAAATTGAACGGTATCAGCGCTATGCTCAGGCACAGGTTACTACGCTGGAAGCCATCAGCATCGAGCTACCTACGACTGATATACAAGCTTTACAAGAAGTTGCTCAGCAATTGGGCATTCCGGTATCGCTAC
>NZ_JBYCCV010000330.1:0-1729 GCF_057473825.1 Aliterella sp. E5.1 | reverse complement strand
ACATCGTAGGCAATCTTGGCGACTAAAGTACTGTCTATGCCACCAGAGTAGGCAACCAGAGCCCGTTCCATTTGGGCAAACAAGGCTTGCAGTTGAGAAAGTTTGGTTGCTGTTTTCATTGGTGCTTTTCTTAAGCCAGCCGGAGCGGCGATACCCTTTAAGTCTACTTTTAGCGTAGCGAATTTTAACTTGAAGCTTTGGCCGCAGATGGCTGCATTGATTTTTTATTCAAGGAAGATTACTTCATTTCGGTTAGTTAAGTTAGAGGGATTGCCAGGGGCGATCGCCACTAATCGGGCAACCAGTTTAGATCTAAAACCTGCTCTGGCTCAAAGGGACACTCTCCTGGAAAACTATCTACTGACATTTCTGTCTGGGCTGAACTTCCTCGATGCGCCGCTTGATAGCACAAAGCAAAACACTCTTGGGTGTACCTTCTCAAACTAGGACTCAGCTCGAAAGACTCCTCCAGCCTCTGGCGATGCTCGGCGATGGTCATTCGCTAGCTCGTTGTTTTTTTCTGGGGCTGATATTTCCACTTGAGCAAGTGAATCAGGAGAACCCTCAAGTTACTGTAGATTGCCTTCCGTTCACTTCTGCCCAAGTCCTCTAGTTCCGCCACGAGCGTGTCGATATCCACTGCCTCTAGAGACCCCGATCTCAGAGCTGCAATCTACGATTGTAGCCAAAGAAAATAATCCTGCTCGTAAAGGGACTTGCTCAACTTAGTAGGCATGGCGGTCACGGCGGCTTTCTCTTGCTACTCTCTTCAGTTTAGAGTCTAGGATTAGGTCTGAATTGTGCTGTCAGGAAAATGATACCCACGGCTGGGCATCTTCTACTTAGGTGAAGCAGCGACCAGCACTCCCCGGCGAGTTTCTCACTCATGCTCAGGGTCATAGGGGACCAAGCTTTGTACAATAGGATCTTAGCGTCTACAAAAACACCTATAAAACCAGCTTGATCTGGCACCTTTAAGATCAATTCCTTCAAAACCTTCATTTAGCCCGTAGCCACTCAAGGAGATAATTTTGCTCACTAGCACCTTTAAAACAACCAAATCAGAAGAGATTTTTGCCGCGGCTCAAAAGCTGATGCCCGGTGGGGTGAGTTCCCCGGTTCGGGCCTTTAAATCTGTTGGCGGTCAGCCCGTCGTCATTGATCGGGTGCAGGGAGCTTCGATTTGGGACGTGGATGGTAACCAATACATTGACTATGTTGGCACCTGGGGACCGGCGATTTGTGGTCATGCCCATCCCGAGGTTCTCAAGGCGCTACACACAGCTTTGGACAAGGGCACCAGCTTTGGGGCGCCTTCCTACTTGGAGAATGTCTTGGCTGAGATGGTGATTGACGCGGTTCCCAGTGTGGAGATGGTCCGGTTTGTCAATTCTGGCACTGAGGCCTGTATGTCCGTGCTGCGATTGATGCGGGCCTTTACACAGCGGGAAAAAGTAATCAAGTTTGAAGGCTGCTACCACGGCCATGCGGATATGTTTTTAGTCAAGGCCGGATCGGGGGTAGCCACCCTGGGACTGCCGGATTCTCCTGGGGTGCCGAAAGCTACCACCAGCAATACCCTGACCGCGCCCTTTAATGATCTAGAAGCGGTCCAAGCACGATTTGACGAAAATCCCGATCAAATTGCTGGGGTGATTTTAGAGCCGGTGGTCGGGAATGCCGGTTTTATCACCCCAGACAGCGGATTTTTAGCTGGCCTGCGGGAAAT
>NZ_JBYCCV010000329.1:0-1725 GCF_057473825.1 Aliterella sp. E5.1 | reverse complement strand
GCATCTCCTCAGAGCTATTACGACTTATTCAAAGCCGCAGGCATCAGTTGGAAGAAGACACAAAAGCGTAATCCGAAACTAGATGCTGAATTAGTAGAGAAAAAACCTATAGAACCCATTTGGGATCTTGAGAGATGGGCTAAAATCAAAAATAAATGCCGTACTCCAGCAGCTTAACCGATAAAGAATGGGAGATCATTGAACCCCTCTTACCAAAAAAGAAGCAAACTCGACCCCCGAAGTGGACAAAGCGCCAGATTCTAGATGGAGTGTTTTACCAGTTGAAAAACGGCTGCAACTGGGGCGACTTGCCGAAAGACTTGCCGACCTGAAGGGGTGACGATATAGCTAGAACGCTAACTGAATCAGGCTCATAGCTCTCAAACCCCGCTGAAAGAACGGTAGCTTATTCGGAACCATACTCATTAATTTCTGGCTCCACTCAGATAAAAACTCCATTCCCATTATCCAGATATCACCGTACAAACCAATCCAAAAGCTACTATTTTTAGTGAGGACTTGCTGAACTTTTCGCAAGCGGCTGATGTAGATTTCTTGTCCAGTTGATTTAATAGCTCGTCCTTTTAAAGTTGCCCAAGTATAAGCTAATGCTATTAATAATACTAATCGAGTTAGCCGCTCAATTGAAGCATGAGAACCTTCGCTCGTTATAGCCTCCAGTTTTACAGTCTTTGAACATTGCTTCAATCCCAGCCCGCTTTTTGTACGCTGTTAATGCTTCAGCTAAGTTTCCCAAGTTAGTCAGTAAATACCAAGGTTCTTTTTCTCTATTTTGGCGATATTTCCGTTTCCAGTAAGCAGCAAGATTTGCTTGAGCAAATCCTTGCTCTTTAGTTACCTTAATATCGGTCAAAAATTGGCTCATTCCAGGAGCTAGCTTTAACATTGTTAGCTCCTGATAATCTTGACTCTTTTGCTGAATCTTTGTATCTTTTTTTTGTCGTAAAACAAAGTAGACTTGCTGTTCACACAGCCATTGGGCTAACTTAACGCTATGGAATTCTCTATCTGCTAATATGACAATTTCATACCCTTGAAGTAATCGAATTACCGGACGTAAGATTGCTTTTTGTTCTGTTAGATTACTAGCACCTTGCTTTTCTAAAAACTGCCAGTAAACCGGA
The DNA here is from genome assembly GCF_057473825.1 of Aliterella sp. E5.1. NCBI lineage: Bacteria > Bacillati > Cyanobacteriota > Cyanophyceae > Chroococcidiopsidales > Aliterellaceae > Aliterella > Aliterella sp. E5.1. Next base: position 580 of record NZ_JBYCCV010000329.1, on the reverse strand, counting down.
ATTGCTCGCTTCTCTATAATCACTGCTACCACGAACAAGTTTTTGTCTTGCCATTGCGTTCTATCAATTGCTAAGTAAACTCGCTTCCCCGACTTGATTTGTGATTGAATTATTGCGCTGATGATAGGAAACCAAAGTAGTACAACACTCAGTTGAGGTAATTGCAAAAACCTTTGAATGTGACGGCGACGGCTTTCAAATTTAATTGGCAGAGGAAAATGCGCCGCTAACCTTTCAATTTTGACTTGTTTATGAACTTGAATTAACCACACTAAAACTTCTATGGTTAGTAGCAATCGTGGATTTAGTTGATTTTTGAGATGACTGCGATATAGTTCTGGTAACATTTTTGCTTTGTCGGTCTTGTTCTCGAAATTAGACCGATCTTTTTTTACCACAAATCGCCTCAAGTCCCATTACAGGCAGCTTTTACCTCGGTTGTCACCCCGTCAGAATGTCCAGTTATTGCCACCATCCATACTTTCATACAACCCAGCGCGGGTAGTAGCAAAGACACGCTGCGGATTGCTTGGATCAACTACAAGGCTAAAGGGAGCATCCATTAATCCATCTGTACGTG
>NZ_JBYCCV010000328.1:0-1579 GCF_057473825.1 Aliterella sp. E5.1 | reverse complement strand
CAACTCAGAGGGGGCAGAGGGCTCTAGATCAAGCGTTTCATCTGATTGCAAAAGGGCTGGCCGCTCAAGATCAGAAAAGATTGATTCCCTTAAGTCCGAACTGGCAATGAGGGTCGACTCCGGGGTAAGGGCAACCGCTGATTCAGAAGCGCTGGGGAGCGTAAAGAAGCGAGCATTGGTATTATTGCCTAGATCAGAAGACTTTAAGAGTGATGAGGTAGTCCCTGTAAATAGATCTGAATTGAGTCCCGATTGAGCAGCAGTGGCTTGAGATTGACACGTTAAAACTGTGGCGGTTCCCAGGGAAAAGATGACCCCTAGTTTTGTCATAACTGAGTTGAAGTGAGTCCCTGAATAAAGTGGATGCCTTAGCTTTGAAGCCTTTTGTATCTTTATCCGGCGCACAGCTACAGACTTGGCTCCGTGGGGAACTATTTTTTTCAAAGAAGACCTCCTGATAATTCCTAGTGATTAGTACGTCACCGCACCGATGAACAAGGGATTTATGACTTGCCCTTCAGCAAAATGGAAACTAATAACAGCCACAACGCCTAGGCTAAATTACCTTGATGACTGAATTTGATCAAGTCAATCTTGGTTAGACTATCGTAAATGCAGCCTGCCGGATCATTCTTGGGGTTAATCTCCTTGGCATTTCAAAACTTCAGCAAATTACAGATCAGCCTCAACTACCGCATTTATGGTTGCCGTAATTGCAGACAAATAAATTAACGAATCCAGAGGCGACTGTACCCTAATTTGTTGATTTTCGACAACCCTAGCGGACAATTAAATAAAAAATTTGCCTGGGCGAGAGCCAATCTATATCTCAACCTGCTTAGACAGGTCGCTAGCTCCTCAGACCCTTGCCACATAAGGGTTGCAGCGCTTGCTTTTTGCCAATAGTCTCAGCAAATTCCTCAGCTCCACTCTAGAAAAAGCGATTGCGGTACTATACAATTTTCTTATTTATTAAATTTCGATTTCTAATCAAAAAAATTTATCACTATTTAGCAAAACTCATCAAACGCCTAATCGTTTTCAATCAAAATACTGATCATAATTGCTAGATAACTTTTTATGAATTAATGTCAAATACCATTGGGGTACAACCCGCAAATCAATGCTGTCATCCTAAAGAACTCTTGTGCTATTGCAGCTTCCCCAGAGGAACCAGGTGAGTTTTTCATCTTGGGAGCACCCTCCCTTGAACGTTCAACCCCCTGAGGAAATTCACCATCGGCCTCATATCGCAGCAATCACTATGCGCTCCTGGGTCATTCCCGCCTTTGACGCCCCCTAGTTCAGAGGCAAAAGGCGATAATCTAGAGTCCAAACTCAGCAAACCCTAATTCGGAAAAAGCTTCTTTAACCTAGCTAGTCTAGGAGCTGAAGTTGACGGCAGGCCTCAAATAAACCAAGGGCGGCACTGACTGATAAATTGAGGCTGCGAACCTGAGATTGGATCATCGGAATCCGCAGGGTGGCAGTACAGCTGGCGAGAATTTCAGGTGGCAAGCCAGCTGTTTCGCTACCAAAGAGTAACCAATCATCGGCTTGAAATTGAAACTTAAGATAA
>NZ_JBYCCV010000327.1:0-1717 GCF_057473825.1 Aliterella sp. E5.1 | reverse complement strand
ATCTCTGACTTCATCTCAATCCGAGCTTCAAATAGCCTTTTTGCATACTCATAAAGTTCTATATCTAATTGATTCAAAGATATAACATGGGCTATGAAATTGTCAGGAATAACTTCTTGACTTGGTTTGTTACTGCTTACATTAGATTTAGTATACCAAATATTTTTCCAGCTCCAATTAAATGAATTTCTAAAAATAATAAGGCTTTTGTCAAATTGCTCAGTTAAGCCAAAACATTTATAGTGATCTTTAAGATTCTTTTTTGCGGTTTCAAGCATATCTTTTGAGCATTTTGATCTATAGTACTCTTCCTGACAATTTCTTAAAGAAGAGTTTGAATACCATGGTGAAGGGGTTGACCAGTTGCCTGCTTTTTGCTCTTGTAGTTCAAAGCCCGATAAGAATCTTGTCTGCAAATTATAAGAAGATCGAAATTCCGAGAGGAATTCAAGTAAACTTATCCCAGGTTTAATCCGACGAGCATGGTAATAAGCTGATAAAACACGATCAACAGGGTTTCTTAGGATAGTGATGTAACCAACTGATTGAGGGAGTGTCTTATGAATGCCAAAGCCCATATGGGAAGCAACGCAACTTGGGGTTTTTCTTTCTTCAGTAGTGAACGTTAGTATACTTTTAATTTCTTTCTTAATATGCCAAGGTTCCTTATGTAACCTAAATAGGTTAGATCTATACTCTCTGTACAAGACATTCAATAAGCTCGTTCCTCCAGTTTTAGGTATATGTGTAAAAACTACTAACAAATTTTGCATAAGATTTTCCAGAGATCAAATTACTTTTAACATAGACTTGGTGGATTTTAGTAACACCAAAAATTATATTTAACTATTGAAATTTTATTCTTAACTATATATTCTGTAAAACTTACTTAGCTATCATTACTTTGTTTTTAGGCTTTTCATTTTCATTTTATTGCTTTTAATTCAAAGGATAGAAATAAAGCTGGAAAAATCCAGGTCCATCTTTTCTCATAGGTTGCTGGAAACTTATTAGCCAACCTTCTGATCAGAGACTTATTAATACGTCCTCCATCAAAAAATATATGACGGCTAGTAACCTTAAATCTTGCTTTTGAATAATAAGATAGGCTATTCTCTTCATCAAAATAGTCAAATGAAAAGTAGCTTAAATGCCAACGATGTGTTGGATCCACAAAAGAGTTGGCGCTAGAAAAATGTGGTGTAACAATCTGTAGAACTCCATTTGTTTCTAAAAGGCGATGGAACTCTTCTAATGTTCTAGGGATACTTTGCAAATGTTCGATTACATCAAAACATTCAATCTTAGAAAAGCTTGAATTCTCAAATGGATAAGGAAAATGATTAAGATTCCAGATAACATCTGGTTTTACACATGGTGATATATCTATTCTGACTACATTCTCTTCAATTTGCCTCTTTCCACACCCCACTGATAATGTAATCATAGTATTGCAAATGTTTTGTTATTTGAAAAAACCCTGAGACTCCGCGGACGCTGACCACCCCGCTGTCCGTCGAGGACCTGCGACCGCTGCGGGCGGGGGAGGAGGTCCTGCTCGACGGCGTGCTGTTCACCGCCCGGGACGCGGCGCACGCGCGCATGGCCGCGGCGCTCGCGGCGGGGGAGCCGCTGCCCTTCGACCCCGAGGGCCAGGTCCTCTACTTCGTGGGGCCCGATCGGAAGAGCGGCGGGCGGGGGAAGAGTGTATAGACGG
>NZ_JBYCCV010000326.1:0-1640 GCF_057473825.1 Aliterella sp. E5.1 | reverse complement strand
TACACGACGCTCTTCCTATCTTTATAGAGCTAAAGAATTTTAGAAAGATTTTCAAACAGCTTCTTGGTTCATAGATATTTCCATGTGGGATTAGCCCAATTTGGAAGATGAATTTCCTAGAAACGAGCAACATCTTTATGTTTTCAAAAAGTGTATCCTTGTAAACTTTATAGATATTTAGCTTCTAATATGAATACTTTCAAAGCACTCCGAATCAATCAGATAATTCCAAATCAAAAACCTGATGTGCTAATTCAAGCAGTTAAAAAAGAGTCTTTACCTAAAGGAGAAGTTCTGATCGAGGTAGCTTATTCTAGTCTGAACTATAAAGATGGACTAGCCATCACTGGGCAGGGTAAAGTCATCCAACAGTTTCCTATGGTTCCCGGTATAGACCTGGCTGGAATAGTTCGAGAAGATATTTCTTGCCGTTTTAAGCCCGGAGATTCGGTAGTGCTAACTGGTTGGGGAGTAGGGGAACGTCACTGGGGAGGCTATGCTCAATGGGCGCGGGTCAAGGCTGATTGGCTAGTCCCTTTGCCGGATGGAATTACACTTAAACAGGCAATGGGAATCGGCACAGCCGGATTAACCGCAATGCTGTGTGTCATAGCACTAGAAGAACAGGGAGTTAAACCAGACTCGCGCGAGGTTGTCGTTACAGGTGCTTCCGGTGGAGTGGGCAGTATTGCAACTGCGCTGCTGGCTCATTTGGGCTATGCGGTTGTAGTTTCAACCGGAAAAATCGAAGCACATGATTATCTACGATCACTCGGTGCACGCAATATTCTCGACAGAAGCGAGCTAGAAATACCTCAAAAGCCGTTGAAGTCAGAACGTTGGGGCGGAGCCATCGATACCGTTGGTGGTCAAACACTGGCATCGCTGCTTTCTAGCATGGTCTACGGTGCGAGTATAGCCGCCTGTGGGTTGGCTGGAGATAGTAATTTACACACCACCCTTTTACCGTTCATTCTTAGAGGAGTCCATCTAATCGGCATAGATTCTGTTATGTGTCCAATGGAAAGAAGACAAGTAGCATGGAGCAGGTTAGCCCACAACTTCCCCCTAGAACACCTGGAAAAAATGATTCGGGTAATCAGCCTAGAAGAATTGCCTGTCATGAGTCAGGCAATTCTTCTAGGCCAGGTGCAGGGTCGAATTGTGGTGGACTTAAACCTTTAAAATCAGCTAGGAGAAAAACAATACGAAAGCGTTTTTTCGAGGGAGATGGAGGATATAAAATGCGTTAAGATGAACCAATGTTCGATTCTGAGCAACTTGCCATCTACCAACCAAAGATTTTCCTCCTCTGCGTCTCTTTATCTTTACCTGTAGTTTTAAAATCTAGTAATCGGTTAACTAAGTGAAGGTTGAAAAGCTAAATTGCTTTAAACGTTTAAATTCATTTCCTATAAAGGGTTAAGCGAAGTTTGTATTCCCTCGCTTGAAACATAAGCTAGATAAGGGTAGTCAGATGGCTAAGATGTGCCAATTTTCCAGGTTGATTGATTCATTCGTGCAAGGTATTGTAAATCGAAGAGTTTTTTTAGCATTCTGGTTTATAAATGGTACCTGATGCCACAATGCTTAATTTTCTTGAAACTTGTCAAATCTCGTGCGTCTCTAGCATTTACACC
>NZ_JBYCCV010000325.1:0-1759 GCF_057473825.1 Aliterella sp. E5.1 | reverse complement strand
CAAATCACAAGGAGCGAACTTGCCGATGGAAAAGTTCAGAGAAATTATTCGGCTGCACGAGCTAGGCCGTAACCAGACAGAAATAGCGCGTAGCTGCAAAGTAGCGCGTTCAACAGTGCAAGACTATCAGGACTTACGCAAGTGACATCTGAACGGACGGATGCTTTAGTTGCTCAATCAAGTAGTCAGAGAGCATGCCATGCTTGATTTTATAAATCGTTCGACGACTTTGGTAGGCGCTTGCTTTCAATCGAGTCCAGACCAGCAGAGCACAAGCAATGTGGTTGCGCTGAATCCGAGCCTTACGACATTGACAGGCTTCAACCCCCGTCAGTTGCTTCAATTCTCGGTGAAACTCCTCAATCTTCCAGCGAATGCTAGACTCCTGTTGTGCAGCATCGGTAGAAGTTTGAGCTAAGTCGTTGGTGGCGACAAATTCCGTCCTGTGGGAAGACACAGTAACCCGAAACAATTTCACCTTTTTGTCTTTTGGAAAGCCACGAATTTTGATGAGTTTGCCCTGTGCTAACGCCTGTGGGTCCCATTCGAGTTCATCTACTCGTTGATACGGCAAGATGCCGCCACTATCATCGACCCGACGGTTACATTTCAAGGGACAGTAGTAGACCTTCCCAAATTGGTCGATTTGGGCCATCAACTTCTGAGTCGCATACCAGCTATCCATCAACACTATGTTGAACGGTAGCTGTTTGCTATACACCAAGCCGTTGAGCATTTGGGCAACATGGTCAAGCTTACTTTGCCCATCTCCGGCCGGGTCATACAGGCGGTAGTCAATGACCCAGAACTGTCCGGTTTCGCCATTGACGTATACGCAGCTAACTAGCCCAATGCCCCGAATTACGCGATGTTCGTTACCACTGTACTGGCGTCTTGTTAGGTCAATCGAGCTCGAGTACCGTTTGTCCAAAACCGTATCATCGAAAAGAACATAGGCATTCTTGGACGGTTGCAGCAGCAGTTTTACGTTGTCCCACAGCAGCCGGGGTGTCAACTTCTCACTGCGCAAGTAGCGATTAATGCGGTCATGGCTAATACCCTCTAGATGAGCAGCCAAGTTGGTCACGGTGTAGTTTATGGGGCTGCTCAGTAGATACTGGCAGTAGTCGAGTTTGCTGAAGCTCATCTCTCTAGGTTTATGGCTTGCCTTGTCGTATCCTCATTTTGCCTTTGCGTAAGTCCTGTTCAAGTTAACTTAAGCCTCTATTCAGTCATCTAGGACTTGATCTATCTTGAGTGACTTGGGCTGCGGTGGCTTAGGTCACTACAGTGTTCGGGTCCCTAAAGTCATCTAAATCCGTTCTATCAGGTTTTAGAGGCTTCAGGCTAGGATAGGAATATGCCCACAGTTGATATTCTGGGAGTGCCCCACGCCTACGAGTTAACGGCTTCCACTCCTGAACCCTGCACCCTTGTTTTTATCCATGGCTGGCTCCTCAGCCGTCAGTATTGGCAACCTTTAATTCAGCAGCTTTCGCCAGAGTATCAGTGTCTTGCCTACGATTTAAGGGGTTTTGGAAATTCCGTTCTGCCCACCTGGTCCCCCAGGCTTGCTCAGCTGCAATCGTTAAAGGCAGAACCAGTGGCTTTGCTTGAGCAGCCCGGTCGAATATCCGAAAAAACTTCCCTATCCGTCAGCCCGGCCCTGACTCAAGCCAGCTATACTCCGGCAGCCTTCGCCCAAGATTTAGGTCTACTCTTAGCGCATTTAAACATCTCTCGGGCTTGGTTGATTGGA
>NZ_JBYCCV010000324.1:0-1549 GCF_057473825.1 Aliterella sp. E5.1 | reverse complement strand
TGATCTCTAGCTGTTGGGCTATATCGAGCAGTTTTTCGGCAATCAGGGCTTTGTAGGGGTCTTGATCCACATTCCGGATCAGCTCCATATCCAGCTTGATAAAGTCAGGCCGCAGTTGGTGAATGAGATTTAAGCCGGAATACCCTGCGCCCAGATCATCCAGGGCCATCCGGAAGCCTGCCTGGCGATAGAAACTCAAAATTTCTTGCAGATGCAACAGATCCTGGCTGCGATCAGACTCGGTGACTTCAAAGACAACTTTGTGATGGGGAATGCCAGCTTGATCAATTGCCCTGACCGTAGAGCGCAGGCAAAACGCCGGGTCGTAGATGGAACTGGGCGTGAAGTTAATAAAAATCAGCGATCGCAGTTGGTGTTCCTTGGCAGCTTGAATGGCACTGTGACGAGCAGCCAAATCAAGTTGAAAAAGCAGGTCCGCCTCCCGGGCCACATCGAACATTACTCCAGGTGAAACCAGGTTGCCCGCTTGATCAAACCCTCGCATTAACGCCTCATGGGCAAAGATGTTAGCAGGATCCTTAGCAGAGACAATTGGTTGGAAATAGCTGCTAATGCGTCCGGCGGCAATGATCTCCAGTAGCCAATCAGATTGGCTCAGGGTAATAAATCGCTGCAAAGAGGTTGTGCGAGGGAAATCTCGTAGCTGGGGTTCTGAGTTATCGCTCATCAATAAGACTTGGGTGTCTTTGAGCTCCCGAGCACTCAGCAGCGCTGCTAGCCCTGCAGCAAGTTGTTTCACTTCAGCATTTTGAAGGGCCAAAATAATGCCCTGCCCATCTGGCAATAATTTGACTGGCTGACCAGACTGGCGTAGAAATTGCGCGACCTTATCTCGGGTATGACCGAGGGGAAACAACAGGTAAAGACTGCCGGTGTTTGCAACATTTCTGGGAAGTCTTTCACAACGACTGCAACCCTGATTGACTGGATTAGATAGCTTTGCTGCGTCACGGTTCCAGCGTTCCCCCGACTTATTTGCTGTTTGGCTCACAAGTTTTTCCGCTGTAATTTATTCAAGTTTACTCTTTTTAATGTTCCCCAGATTAAGGCGCGAGTGAACGCTAAATTGTAATTTTGGTTGAATGGATTGCTTAGACTCAGTCACGCTTGATTCTATTCAAAGTTGTACTTGAAATGTTGGAGCGTAGGAGTATCCAGGGTTACACTACTTTTAGTAAGGCAGGGAAGTGTTAATCCTGGTATACCCTGATGTCTGAGGTTTTTAGTGAAACGTCGTCAAGTTCTTCAACAGGCCCTTCAAGCGTCTGGGGGGCTGATTGCCGCCAATTTACTGAGTGGTTGCAATCAACAGTCCCTGGCAACCCTCTTTCCTGCGGCTCTGCAAGCTCCTGAGTCCCCCCTTCCTGAGCACCTGATCACGCCTTTAAGCGAATTTTATGTACAATCCTATGCTTTACCTTCCCGGATCAAGGTTGAAGATTGGCACTTAAAAATTAATGGCACCGTCGCTAACCCTTTAACCCTGACCTTTAGTGACATTTTAGCTGCGCCTCAAGAAGACTTTTAC
>NZ_JBYCCV010000323.1:0-1631 GCF_057473825.1 Aliterella sp. E5.1 | reverse complement strand
ATCCGTTCAAATGTCACTTGCGTAAGTCCTGTTCTTGTTACCTGTCCTAAATAGGATTGACAAACGAGGATTAAAAGCGCGTTGGTTCTACTGGTTTTACCCAGTGCATTTTATCCCATTAACTCTTTTAAAAGGATTCTGATGGCATACGAACTCGACCAGAAGCAAATCGATCTAATTGATGAGAAATTGCCGCCAAAATTTGCAGCATTAAAATCTCGCTATCCTTCTACTATTTTTAATGCCGCACACCACTGGGACAAGCCCAAGTTTCCTCAAGGATACATCCCCCAGCAGATTTCCATTTACTATCAAGAGTCTGCTCCCTGCTCGTCTATTTCTTGGGGCAATGGTCGATTAGAAAAAGTGGAAATTGAAGAAATCCCTATAGATCCAGATGTCATACAAGTTAGGGTAGATGGGTCTTGGGGCTATATTCAAGTGCAAGGAATGAAAATTCTTGACCGAACGGAGGGAGTTATATTTCCACCAGAATTAACTCAGCATGAATTGATGCTGAGACGGATTATCCATTCGATATCGTCGGGTAAATATAAAAATTTAGAGCAGCAGTAAGTAGGAGCAAATATATGGACGAACGAACTAAAGCAGAATCGGAGCAAGATAGTCTAGCTAATGAAGTTTCTCCTGACAAGATTGAAGAACACTCACCATCACAAGACAGAGATGGTGATGGGTTAACAGATCATCAAGAAGCACTATTAGGCACTGACCCTGACAATGCCGATACTGACCGCGATGGAGTTAGCGACTTCCAAGAAGTAATGTTAGGTACTGACCCCAAGAGTCCAGAACCTGCTAGAGATGATGCTAGTTTAGACATCAATCGCCAACAGCCACCAATTCCAATTGTCAGCGATTTATACCAATGGTCGCAGCAGCAATCTAATGTAGATGCCAGCCAAGCTCAAATATTAAATTCTGAAGCTGGGCAGCCACCAATTGTCAGCGACCTTTACGAGTGGTCGCAGCAGCGCCCTGAGCCAAATACCAATCAAGCTCAGGCATCAGATGCTCTCAAGGAGTCAAGTTCTGAAGTTAGGCAACCTGCTGTTATTAACGATATTTACAAAAGGTTGCAAGAGCGTACTAATTTAGACATTAAGCAAGTAACTCTTGCAGTTCATCAAGGCTCAGAATTACTTTATCAAAGCAATTCACAATCTGTTGAGTTTAATAAATTCTCTCCTCAAATCCAAGATTTATTGCAAAAGACACTAGAAGATCCAACTGGGCTGAGAGGAGAGCTAGCCATTAGTGTTAACGATGAAGTAATCTTCCGCGTTGAAAATGGCGAACTCAAAATTGACCAATATGGACTAGCAGGCAATCAACAGGTTGTTGAAGTCCAAGCACAAACTCAATCTACCTCCTCCAAGCCCGAATTAGATCCAGTAGCTTACTTTCAAGAAGTAAGTAAAGATCCCTATCTTAAAAATATGGCTCCTATTGATGCCTTCGAGCATATTGCCCAAACAGCACTAGATGATGGTTTTTCCCCGGAGCAAACGGAACAGGTTTTAAAGCAAGATCCTTTCTACCAAAGCTTTGCCTTGGGAATGGGACAGGAGCAAGCAGATCGTTATGCTACTTCCTTGGTTAGTTCACTT
>NZ_JBYCCV010000322.1:0-1620 GCF_057473825.1 Aliterella sp. E5.1 | reverse complement strand
GAATCGAGTTGAATATGACTATCAAAGTTGCTCCACTTAGCATTAGCTAAGGGAACTGTAGTTGGATGAACTGCCCATTGAACGACATTATTCGCTTCTCTAAAGCTGGCTTGCCAAGGTAGTTTCTCTTTTTTGGCTTGGTTTTGAGCTTCGCGGATTGAGCGGTAGACTTGATCTTGAGCAACATTGAGCCGACGAGCTTGTATAAATGAAAACCAGCTAGGAACGGCGATCGCACTCAAAATTCCCACTATCAGCACTGTTGCTATTACTTCAAGGAGTGTAAAACCCCGATCTGAGCAATAAAACTGTTGATTTCTCATACGCTCTTCAAATAAATTAAGGATTACATTCACTTTTTTGCTCAGTTTGCATTGATCCTAAAAGAGTTACTATTTTGACACATCGTCTAGTTGATTCCAACACTGGGTTAGAACTATCGCCTGAAGGTACGCCAACTGCTACTACTGCTGGAGTATCATCGTCGATACTAGGTAACAATAAGTTACCACTATAATCAAAACCAATGGTTTGCTCTGTAGTTGAAGCGTAAGTAATAGAAGTGTCTACGGTGTTAGTAGCAGTAATGTTTGTGCCTAGCATTACTTGTCCAGGTTTGATACTTGAATCTTTAATTAAGTTTCCCCAAATAGCAGTATTACCAGCCCGATAAATAGCAACTTGGGGAACTTGACTTGTAGTTTTAAAGCTTACATTGTAGCTAAACTTATTTTTTTTAGCTTCACTTTGAGCTTGTCTTAGCGCCTGCAAAACTGCTTCATTTACGACATTGGCGCGTCGCCCTTCGATAAAGTTTATCCAGCTTGGTGCGGCGATCGCACTCAAAATGCCTACAATAATTACTACTACGCCCATTTCAATTAGAGTAAACCCAGCTTGAGACAAGTTAGGCGGAGTCTTTTTGGAAGTAGGAGTTAATTTTTTTAAGTAGGAGTTAACATAATTTGCAGCGATTAGATGCAAACTTACTCGCGGCAGAATTTTTAATAAAATTGATTTTTTCATGTTGTTTCCGAACCACGGTTTTTTATTTGTAAAAATGGTCAAAATTAATTAACACCTAAAAAACCACGCCCTTTAACTTGAATGCTTGCCGTAGGAAAATAAGCAGAATTGCTAGTATTGTAAGAGTTAGTATCATTTATTCGAGCTAAGGCGTTACCTCTAATATAGACTTGTGCTAAGGTGCTGGCTGAGTCAACACAAGCATAAAAGCCCCTTATAGTGGTATCTGTGGGTACTCTTTGCGTATTCGTGGGGCAGCTTTGGATTGGTGAATTAGTTGTATCTTTATCAACATAGTCAATCAGCGTAACAACCTGAGCGGTATAATCAGAATCTTCGCCGGTTTTTTTTGTCCATCGGTTCATTTTGTCTGCAAGGGTGCTACCTGGGAGGCTTAAATCAAATCCTTGGTATCCTTTACTAGGCGTAGGCGGATCTGTTGTCACATATTTAGGAGTAGGGGGAGTACCAGGATTTGTAGGATCGTTAGGATCTATTACTCCATCTTTGATTTGAAACCTACCAATACGAGCCGTATTATTAGACCATGTTCCACCAACAGCATCGTCCTTAATTAAGTAGTAGGCAACTAAT
>NZ_JBYCCV010000321.1:0-1559 GCF_057473825.1 Aliterella sp. E5.1 | reverse complement strand
CATTTAAATCAAGACTGTATAAAGATTATGCATATTGATACTGCTCATACTCTTTTTCAAAATGCTGCTGAGTGTAACAGACTTCTACAACTGCAGCAAAGAAAAGGAGTTACTCTAAAAGCGCGAAGATACGAGGTGCCAAATCTAGCTATCGAACATGCTGACTGCGCTACCATCCTTGGGAATAAGTTTACAATCAGTACCTTCAAGTATGCAAAAAAACCGCTTTATAGAATTCCAATTTCTACTCCTTTACTTTTTCCTTGGCCACACAAAAAGAATTTTGAAGTCTGCCGAAAAAAATTTCTATGGTTTTCAAGTGGTGGTTTAGTCCTTAAGGGATTAGATTTACTCTTAGACACTTTTTCAGAAATGCCAGAGTACGATTTAACTATCTGTGGACCAGTAAAGAACGAAAAAGATTTTGAGCAGGCATTTTATAAAGAGCTTTATGAAACTCCTAATATTCATACACTGGGATGGATTGATGTTGAGAGTTCTAAATTTATAGAAATTGCAAACAGCTGCATTAGTGTTATCCATCCATCTTGCTCAGAAGGAGGTGGCGGAAGCGTCATTGGCTGTATGCATGCAGGTCTTATTCCAATTGTTAGTTATGAAGCAAGTGTAGACATAGAAGATGAATTTGGTATTCTCTTAAGAAATTTCTCTGTTGATGAGATCAAGAAATCAATCAAAGCAGTTTCTGATTTTTCCACTCAGGAGTTAAAGCTTATGTCAAAAAGAGCTTGGGAGTTTGCAAGAAAAAACCATACACAAGAAAGTTTTGCCCAAAAGTATAGGGAGTTTGCTGAAAAAATTACAACTATAGACTTGTCCTTAAAATCGAATTAGTTATCACTATGGCTACCAAATACTTTTATAATCTTCGAATAGCCTTTGGCGGGGGAATAAGATCATTAACTTCTTACATATTTTCGCTCTTGATTATATACTTCAGAAGTCAAGAGTGCAAAATTAGCAATAAAAAAGCACTGATATTTTCTCCCCACCAAGATGATGAAGCTTTAGGATGTGGTGGCACAATAGCCCTAAAGAGATCACTAGGAGTACCTGTAAAAGTTGTTTACCTAACTGACGGACGGCATAGCAGACCGCCATGGATAAATTCAAAAGAAATTATTGAGATCCGCAAACAAGAAGCTTTGGTGGCTTTGCATATATTAGGAGTGGACTCTTCAGAAGCTTATTTTCTCAATCAAGTAGATGGAAGTCTAGAATTTCTTTCTGGCGAGCAACGTCAACAAATTACTAATCAATTGGCTCAACTTATTGGTTCATTTACACCTGAGGAGATTTATATTCCTCATGGAAACGATTGTCATAAAGATCATGAAGAAACTTATAAGCTGGTTCTTGATGCAGTCGTTAAATCTAAACTTCAAGTAGAAGTATTTCAGTATCCGATATGGATTTTTTGGCAAAGTCCGACTTCACTTAACTTAAGTTTAAAAGGCATTGAAAATGCATACAGAGTAGCTATTAATTCTGCCCAAGATACTAAAACAAGAGCCATCCATGCTTATCGTTCTCAAGAC
>NZ_JBYCCV010000320.1:0-1793 GCF_057473825.1 Aliterella sp. E5.1 | reverse complement strand
GCAGCCGGGTGATCGTGCGCCGCGAGCCCTTGCACCCCGGCGCCCAGCAGACCCTCGACGACGTCGACGGCGCCCGCTTCACCTGCTTCCTCACCGACCAGACCGACGCCGACCTCGCCGTGCTCGATTCTGGGTCATAACTGGCTGGTGAAAGCCCCCTTGGGACTCAAAGCGATCGCCCAGGCCCTGGCAGCAGAATCCTGATAGCCGCTGGATGCTTGGATTGAGGGTAGTAACAATTCCTCCTGGGCAAATCTACCAGGGAAGTTCTTCGCCATTGCTATGCCAGAAGCTGCCAGAGGTATCGAGGGTGAGTTGATCAATTCGCTCAAGCAGTCCTTTAACTGCCACTGTTGGGGTGATCCCATTGGCGGTAAAGTTGGTCATCCGAGTTTGGACCAGGCCGGGATGGAGAATTGCGATCGCAATTCTCCGGGGCTTAAGATCATGGGCCAGGGATTTGCCGGCCATGGATAGGGCCACTTTGGACATCCGGTAGCCATAGGAATCTCCAGAAGTGTTGTCTGCGATCGATCCCATGCGAGAGGTCATTAACACGACTTTGGAGCCTGCTTTAAGCAAAGGTAACAAGGCACGGGTTAACCGCAATGGGCCCAGGGCATTCACTTCAAACTGCTCGCGGATACTCTCAAAGTCCAGCGCTTCTAGGGACACCCGCTTGATAATTCCAGCATTATTAATTAAAACATCAATGCTCGTTGCTAGGCGATCGCGCAAGTCTGCCACAGAAGCATCTGAGGTAATATCGATCCCCTCCTTAACCTCTACCCCCAGGTCTCTTAGCTCCTGGGAGGCAGAGCGACACACAGCAATTACTCTCTCTCCTCGCTCCTGAAGTTGACGGCAGTACTCATAACCAATACCGCGATTTGCACCTGTCACTAAATAAACTGCCATAAGCATCCTGACTTCAGCCTGACAATTTTCTCACAGGCAACCCTTCCAAACTGCAATGCTTAAACAACTGAATTTTCTTGTCAGTACTTTCCTAAAGGTCTGCTTGTGGGAATAGTAAAATGACCAAGAGTAACTCAAAGCCGCTGGGGACTACTGGCAGGCGAAATGGAAGTGAACCTAAATCTTTTTTACCAGAGTAGCCATTGCAGCTGTTACAGATTGGTTTTTGGATGGCAGTGGTAACTTCAGCTGCTGAAAAGTTATTTATCCAAAATCTATATCTAAAAGTGCTGCACTTTGGTACATTCGACTTTGAGCAGAATTTTGTTCAAGATAAATTTCTTGGTGGTTGAGGAATAACGAAGTGAAAAGGACCGCTCTGTTGACGGGAAGCCTTGGGCTGCTAGGTACAATTACTCTGGCAATTCCAGTAGCTGCTGAGGCTACAGTGACTGTTAAGCCCTCTGAGCAGATAACTACTACCATTCTGCAGCAAGCTCAATCTCCCGATCAGTCTGATATAGCTGCAGCTGCATCTGTTTTGAAGTCTTCTGAAGCAACTGCTAAGCCTGAAGCGGCCACCCCGCAAAAGGCTTTAACGCAAAGGCCAGTAATTACTCAGCAACTCGTTCAACCTGTGGCTGAGGATAATTCTATTGCTCAAGTCACCTCTGTGTCTGAGCTATCGGATGTTCAACCTACTGACTGGGCCTTCCAGGCAGTTCAGTCTTTAGTAGAGCGCTATGGCTGCATCGAAGGCTATCCCGATAAGACCTTTAGAGGCAACCGGGCTGCAACTCGTTATGAGTTGGCTGCCGCGTTGAATGCTTGCCTCAACCAGATCAGTGAGCGGTTTGTCACCGCCGAAGACTTAG
>NZ_JBYCCV010000319.1:0-1798 GCF_057473825.1 Aliterella sp. E5.1 | reverse complement strand
ATGGGTAGCCAATTGATTAAGTAAGCTGATCTCAAGCGGTTGCCAGTACCTCGCTCCACTACACTGATGAACAATTAGTAGTCCCCACAGTTCTTGCTTCTGAAGAATGGGAACCACCAATTTTGACTTCACCGCAAACTGCTGCAGAAATTCCACCATACAAGGTGACACCTTACTATTCTCCACATCGGGAATACTCCGCACTTGTCCTTGGCAATACAACTGTCGGCAATTTTGGGGAAAAACTTCCTCCGGGAATATTTGCCCCAGAACGGCTGGATAACTAGAACTTACTGATTCTTCAACCCCGCTTCCAGTACCATCTGGCCAAAGGCGATAGATTAAGACACGATCGGACTGAAGAAGTTGTCGCACTTCTGTGACAATAATTTTAAGAATTTCCTCTAGGTCTACAGACTGGCTAATCCGCTGCGTAATCTCTACCACCAATCTTTCTCCCTCAGTCTGCTGCCGCAGTAACTCCTCGGTCTGCTTGTGCTGGATGCACTGGGCAATCTTATCGGCTATGGGTGTTAACTGAGCAAGAAGACTTTTTTCAAGGGGTTTGTGGGCAAACATTGCCATTACCCCGACTACCGAGTTTTCTACAATTAGCGGGTAGCCAGACATTGCAACCATCCCTTCTCGTTTAGCCCATTCCTGAGCAATGTTGTCGGAGTCATCCAGAATTACAGGAGTCAGGAGTGGCTGACAACTTTGGGCAATCCGACCAATCTGAGACTTGCCCACAGGAATACGGTGATACAGAACGTCAAGATGAGTAAATATTCCGGAGCTAGCTTTTAACTCTAGAACGTTTTCCACTTCGTTGAGCATCCAGATCCGGGTGTTTATGACATCAAGGTCTCGACCAAGATTTTCAGTGCATTCCTGAAGAAGCACGGGTAGTTTGTCGTTCTTGCCAAGAACAATGCTGATATTTGCAGCTAATTGTCTTAAAGGCATTTGCTTGATAATGAATTGTGTGGCTGTTTCAGCACTTAAGGGTTGGCTAAAAAGGTAGCCCTGCATGAAATCACATTTAGCTGAACGCAAAAATGACAATTGCTCTAATGTTTCTACTCCCTCAGCAATCACCTTTAAATTCAGCCCGTGTCCGAGAGTAACAACTGATGTGATAATTGCCGCGTTACTTGGATTTATTGTTAGGTTACGAATAAAAGATTGATCGATTTTTAAGGTGTGCAATGGGAAGCACATTAGAGAACTGAGTGAAGAATAGCCAGTACCAAAATCATCCATGGAGATGTGGATTCCCATGACCTGTAGTTCCCGCAGGACTGAGACGGTAAAGTCTACATCCTGCATGACAAGACTCTCGGTGATTTCTAGTTCCAGGTACTCAGGTTCAAGCCCTGTTTCTTTCAGAACTTGAGCAATGGTCTTGATTAAATTTTGTTGGAACTGACGAGCTGAAAGATTGACAGCGATGCGTAGCGGTGGCAATCCAGCCAACTGCCAGGCTCGATTTTGGGCACAAGCACTTCGCAGCACCCATTCCCCAATTGGGACAATCAAGCCAGTATCCTCTGCTAGAGAAATAAATTGATTAGGCGGGATCAATCCTAGATCGGGATGCTGCCAACGGACTAGAGCCTCCATGCCCACAATTTGACCAGTATCTAAGTCCAGTTGCGGTTGGTAGTGCAACAAAAGTTCTTCCCGCTCAAGCGCTTTATGGAGATTATTTTCTAACACCAGTTGCTCAAGCGCTTCGGGATTCATAGTCGGTGTATAGAACTGGTAATTGTTTTTGCCCTGTTGCTTGGCACTATAC
>NZ_JBYCCV010000318.1:0-1629 GCF_057473825.1 Aliterella sp. E5.1 | reverse complement strand
TTATCTTTATAATTTAGACCTGGTTAGAATCAAGCGACGCTCAATATGAGCGCTTTGAGGCGTAAGGCTTAACTCTGAGTACCAGTAACCTCCCAAGGTGGGGGTTTGCTAACCCTTGGTGCTGGTAAAGGGGTAAAGGTATAGCCTGGATCCTTTGCTTAACCTCAGTTCCGGTTAAGCACTCTTCAGAACTGCTAATCTGCTGAAACAACTCAAGTACGTTGGCAAAATCCTGGAGTCGGAAACCATAGAATCAGGACTTCAGCTGATCCAGAACTCAGGCTGCCTGAGCTGGAAGTGATGGGATCAGGAGGCTAAGCTTCTAGGCCCAAAGGATTGAAGTCTAGCGGGACCAAAATGGTTGCTTTAGAATGGCAATGTCTTGACCGGTTAGAAAAGACTTGATTTAGGTCGGCCTTGGGAGACGCTCTGAGGTTTTTTTAATTTTGCTGGTTTCGTCCGTCCATATTTACGGGGGCTCTATGACAAACTCTCAATTTTCCTCAGATTCTTCAATTTCTGGTCCACAGATAGCGCCGTCTGCAAGTACTAGTAATCCAGGGGAAGAAACTGTGCTTCAGGGAGGAGCACCGGCAATGCCATTGTCAGCTTCTTCACCTGAGGCTCAACCCACTGCGATCGCTGAAGGCGGGTCTTCGACCATCACCGAAGGTGGGTCTTCGACCATCGCCGAACCGGCTGCTTATCCTCCTCCATCGATTGCCAGCAATGCGGGTCATAGCCCCAGATTGAAACAACTGGTCGATGAGGCCTTTGAAAAGGGATTTTCTGATATTCACTTGGGAGTTGGGGAGGTTCCGCGATTTCGGGTTCGCGGAGAGTTAGAAATCTCTGCACATCCTGTGACAGATGAAGCGACCTTTTTTAGCTGGTTGCGAGAAATCCTCACTGAGGAACAAATTCTGGAATTTCAGCGAACCCTGGAATTTGATGGGGCTACTCAGTATGAAATGACACGGGTGCGAATTAACGTTTTTATGGCTTTGTCTGGTCCAGCCATGGTTCTAAGGTTGATTCCGCTTCAGATTCTTACCCTGGAGCAACTGAATATGCCTCCGGTCCTGCAAGATTTATGCCACTACCACAAAGGCTTAATTTTGATTACAGGACCAACGGGGTCAGGTAAGTCAACCACCATGGCTGCCATGGTTGACTACATCAATACTCAGATGGCCAAGCACATTATCACAATTGAGGATCCAGTGGAATTTGTCCACAAAAGTCGCAGGTCGATGATCCGGCAACGGGAAGTGGGCATACATACCCGAGAGTTCGACAAAGCCCTAAAAGCCTCTTTAAGGGAAGATCCAGATGTGATCTTGATTGGAGAGATGCGCGATCGCCAAACGGTTAATACAGCCCTAAAGGCGTCCCAAACCGGCCATCTGGTGTTTGGGACGCTGCACACGAGCAGTGCCGTTAAAACCATTGAGCGAATTCTTAACCTCTACAATCCAGATGAACAGGGGCCGATGCGGGTACAGGTGGCAGAATCCTTGGTTGGGGTGGTGGCTCAATCCCTGGTTCGCACCCTGGATGGCAGGCGGGCAGCAATCCACGAAATTATGATCAGTACTGATGCAATCAAAGACTATATTTTGCGGGGGG
>NZ_JBYCCV010000317.1:0-1773 GCF_057473825.1 Aliterella sp. E5.1 | reverse complement strand
AAGTCTCAAGTGGTCATCAACCAAGCAACGGGACAGATTATCTGTAGTGCCCATGGCAAAGGCACGACCCACGACTTTCGTCTCCTCAAAAGCAGTGGCGTTCGGTTTCATCCGACCATTGAGTGTTTGGGCGATAAAGGCTACCAGGGGCTAAGAAAGTTCCATCCCAATAGTCGCACCCCTCACAAAAAGCCACCAAAGGCTACTTTGAGTACCCAGCAGCGCCGGGAAAATCGGCAGTTGGCTCAACAGCGAGTAGTCATTGAGCACGTTAACGGATATCTTAAGCGGTTTCGAATTCTATCGGAGCGCTATCGCAATCGCCACAGGCGCTTTGCCTTGCGCTTTAACTTGATTGCTGGGCTTTACAACTATGAATTGCCTATGACTTGTTGACCTTTTGCAAGAACTCTATTAATTGAGTGCATTGGATTACTCCCTCTGAAGCTACATTCACTGCAACTTGCAAAAATTGTCGCACCATTAGGAAGCAATTGATAATTTTCACAAAATATCCTCAGGGAAAAAAAAGCAAGTTGATAGCCCCCCAAAAAATCAATGCAGCAAGAACAGGGCCAAGCCACCGGAGCAGCTTGACACCAATTATTCTCATTAGCAATTGCAACTTAACTATCATTTGTCAGCAGGGATCTCATGTCAAGAGCAACTTTTAAGATTGAGGGATCCTGAGCTGCGAACACCCCTCCGGTGAGTGAAGGGGCCAGGTTGAGCTGGATGTTGCGGATCGTCGCCCGCCATCCCTACCCCTAGTTCGGGTGCTGAAGATCTGGATTGGTTTTCTGTAGTTCCTCCCAAGATCTTTTCCCAACTACCCGTCCCGCCTGAAGAACCAAAATCTGATCAGCTCGACGCAGAAGAGCGGGACGGTGAGAGACGACCAGGCAGGTAGGATGCCAATCCGTTGCTTTGACCTCGGTGTCTAGAACAGAAGCCAGTGAAAACAAGCGCTGCCATAGCTTTTTCTCGGTCTCTACATCCAGGGCACTGGAGAGATCATCAAATACCAGGAGTTCCGGTTGCCGCACGAACATCCGGGTGGCGGCAGCCCGTTGTAATTGCCCACCAGAGAGGCGCATTCCCTTAGGTCCGACGATGGTTTCTAGTCCCGCTGGCATTGTTGCTAAGTCCTGCTCAAAGACAGCCAGGTGGATTGCCTGATCTAGGCTATGGGCACTAGGTTCCAAACCCAGAAGTAGATTGTCTTTAAGGCTGCCGCTAAACAGTTGAGGGATTTGGGGTGTGTAGGCGCTGCGGGGAGGCGTGAAGAAGGTTGCCGGATCGCCAATTAGGCGATCGTTCCAAAATAAAGCACCGGATTGCCGGGTCAGCAACCCTAACAGCACCCGCAGGAGCGTGGTTTTACCCGACCCAATCGGGCCAGTGATCACGGTCAAGCCCCCTCGCCGGAGCGTGAAGCTAATGTTTTGAATTCCACAGTTGCTACCAGGGTAGGTATAGGTTAGATTTTCAATTCGCAGTTCCTGCAAGCAGTCCTGCTGATCCCGATGAAGATGAGAAACCGGGGGCAAGGAGGGTGGTCGGCCTCTCAAATCAGGCAGGTAAAGGGGGGCGGGAGCAACAAATGCTTCTACCGGGGTGCCTGGCAGCAACCTTTCCATGCGCTCAAAGGCGACTTCTGTATGTTTATAGAGGGCCATAAACTGCCCCAAGAAGTACAGAAAATCTGTCACAAAAGAGAGAGAGTAGACAAATAAGGCAAAGTCGCCCACCGTTAATGCTGGCCTATCTGCC
>NZ_JBYCCV010000316.1:0-1747 GCF_057473825.1 Aliterella sp. E5.1 | reverse complement strand
TGGCCTGGATATCTGGGCGTTGGGTTACCCATTGTACCCAGGCATTGGGTGCCAGGCTGATCAGTCGTTTACTACCAATATCTGCAACTTTCGGCATTTAGAGAGGGGTGAAACGGACAGCAGGAATAGGTTAAAATTACCTTAAGCCAGTAAAACTAGTCAACCAGATTAAATATTGGAGAATTTATGCAAAGCGTTGGCGCTTTTGAGGCAAAAACTCACCTATCCAAACTTTTAGATCAGGTAGAAGCAGGTGAGAAAATTATGATTACACGTCATGGTGAACCGGTAGCAATGCTGGTGCCAGCTAAACCTGCTCCTGAGCAGGAGCAAATTCGTCAGTTAATCGCGGAGATGCGTACGACCCGCACAGGCAATACCTTAGAGGGCATCACTGTTCAAGAATTAGTCAATGAGGGACGAAAGTATTAATGCGTTTTGTGGCAGATTGTTCGGTTATGCTGCCCTGGTATCTGGAGGATGAGAAGACAGATTATACAGAGAGGCTGCTAGACAGCTTGGAATCAAATCAGTTGGTTGTTCCAGCATTATGGCGGCTCGAATTTACGAATGCTCTGCTGGCAGCAGCACGCCGAAAACGGATTAGCGAAGCTCGACGCCAAGAGATAATTGATCAAGCAGAGCAATTACCAATCAGCTTTGACAGCTATCTTGTAAGTCTCAGTAGTATTAGCGATCTAGACAGAAATTATCATCTCACAACCTATGATGCTGCGTACCTGGAACTAGCTTTGCGAAAATCGCTCCCTCTTGCCACATTGGACAGCCAGCTTATCAAGGCTGCTAAAAAAGCTAATGTATCAATACTGTCATAATGAAGGTGCGGTCTTATAGATAAAGATAGTTAAAGTCTTTTCAAAAACCAAAACATATTTAAATATATCCATACAGTTCTAGCTCGGTTTTTGCAACCTTCTCTGCCAACTTAATTTCGTGGGGATCTCGTCGCTTATGTACCCCAATCGAGCTGGTGCGAGCTTGTCTGAGTCGCTTATGAAGACGGGAGTTCATGCTTGAATCAAAATGTTTAACAACTAATTCACCATATTTTAAGGAGTCATACATTAGATCTTCATATTTTAGAAATAGTACACGGCCAGACTCCGAAATCTCAGGTTTAGAGAAAAAACTATGACATCTTCGAGTCATCTCTTTCCACATCCAAATTGCACGCACATAAGGAGTGTAGGAAAGAAACTCTTCTTCTCTTCCATCCTCAACCCACCAAGGAACATAGCGATCACCATACTTGCGTCCCATAACCACCTCAGGGGTATTTAAATCTAATAGCTTTTGATCAGTAAGCACATCGTAGCTTCGGACAAGTGAATCCGCACAATCACGACCATCACGAAATATATAAATTATGCTACTATTAGGCAAAGCATTATACGAAAATTCAGGAGCAAAACTTAGGAAAGGCTCTTTATAAATTAAATGCTGGACTATGCGTTTTTTTCGTAAAGTTAGCAGTAGTTCATTAATATCTGCATAACCTATTAACCATTTGTGTAGCATGTGATATCGAGAATTAGAGGCTGTGTCTAAATAGTTATCTAAAGAATGCTTAAAGCCAAATTCAAGGGAATTCAGAATTGGAACTGGCAAAGAGAAATTTATAACGGCTGGAATAGAAACTGGAAGGTGATCTCCACTAATACATTCAGAATTACCTAAGGCTTTCAAAGCCTTCATAAGAAATGTGGTCCCGGATCTTGGGCATCCT
>NZ_JBYCCV010000315.1:0-1801 GCF_057473825.1 Aliterella sp. E5.1 | reverse complement strand
AGAGAGTAAGCGAACGCTGAACATGTAAGACGTTACCTTTCAGGTCTCCCCACTGCAAACCCAGCAGTTCGCCGCGTCTTAAGCCCGTCATGATGAGTAGGTAGAACGCAGCGTAAAGTCTATGTACTTCAGCAACGTTGAGGAAGCGCACAACCTCATCAGAGGTCCATAAGACCATCTCTTTTTGTTCTTCACGGAACTTCTTAACCGACTCCACAGGATTGCGGGGAATAAGTCCATCGTGCATGGCTTGCTTTAGCACGCTAAAGAGAAGAGTTCTCACCTTGTTAGCAGTACATAACCCTATCTGTTCTTTGACTTCCATGAGAACCGCCCTGATTCTCGGCGTTGAAATTTTGTTTAGTAATTCGCCGCCAAGTCGAGGGTAAACATATCGCTTCGCTTGTTCCCTATAGAGTTCAACCGTACGCGGCTTAACAACGTCCTCCTTGGTTTTTAGCCAGTGATGCAGGTAAGCCTCAAGCGTTATCTTTTCTGTGGTGAAATTTCCATCGGAGACTTGCCGCTTCAAGGCGTCTAACTTTTCACGGACTTCCTTTTGCGTCTTGCCGGTGATGTACTTGCGCTTTCTCTTACCGTTACCATCATAACCAAGTAAGAACTCTGCTTGCCACTGCCCATTCTTGTGCTGTGTGATGCTGCCTTCACCTTTTGCCCGTCTGCCCATTTTCTATTCCCCTTCCCCTTCGTAATCGATAAGGTCAGACAATTTGACCTTGCGTTTTGTCAGACTCCGCAACGTCTCAACAAGTACCGCCAATGTCGTCCTACTGAGATTTTCCGGTCCGTCATCTCGGAGTAAACGATAGATGCTATTACGCCCAAAATTGTGACCCAGCCTGATGGCTTCATTCTCTAGTTCTCGCGGCCTAATGCCTTTTTCTTCAAGATAGCTTTTGAGTTTCCAACGTATTTTTCCCATAGCTTAGTATAGCACAAATGACTGAATTCTTCAAGTATTTTGTATAACACATATGACTGAAAAATACTTGACAAGAAACTAGCAGATGTGATAGAATACAGCATCTAAGGGGCAAACGCCCTGGTAAGCAAAGCCCCTTAGAAATCCCAGTTAGGAGATTCAAAATGAATCTTATCACCCTCAGCAAAATCCCCGGCGAAATTTATAAACGTAATAGCTTCAAAAGCTACGAAGCGCACCGTAATGGTGAATACGTCGGCTATGTGGCGCAAGACTTAGGCAACAAGTGGGAAGTGGTAGATGCGAACTACAACCTTATCAGCCGCCATTCCACTATCAAAGCTGCGGTACGGGTTGCAGGGAAGGTTCTGTAATGGCCCCGCTTATTCTCATCTCCTGTCCTAGCTGCGGTGGCGATGCTTACTTTGAGGATGAATACGGCGCTTACGAATGCACGACTTGCAATGCTACTGGGCAAGTCGAGGTGTGCGGGTGCTGCCGAGAAGTCCCTACGGTCATCGGCGGGTTTGAGGTGTGTGGTTGCGTGAGTGTCGAGTTGGGGATGGCGGCATGACCGTCCCCCTCAACTTTGCTGATATCGAGATGTACGCCGACCGCGAAGAGGACCTACGAAACCTCTTTGCAAAATTAACAGAAGAGGACGAAGACCTTCCGCCCATCATTCAGGATGAGGGGTTAGGCGAAGATTGGGAGTGGGCGGTGTGACCGCCCCTCTTCTCAAGCAACTGATAGACGCCAAGAATTGCCTTGAAGACGCCCACATCACTCTCTGCGGTGCCTTGACCGCACACGCTGAAGCTAAGCGTGATTTAGAGGTAGAAGAGGCCGTAAGACTTT
>NZ_JBYCCV010000314.1:0-1831 GCF_057473825.1 Aliterella sp. E5.1 | reverse complement strand
ATGTAAGATCCTCGTTAAGAACTTTGAGCGCACCTTGACCAATGCCACCACGAAGCTCAATCTCTGCTTCGTCAGGTTAATGATTAAGCGACTTGCCGCCTTTTAGAGATGTCAAATGGGTTCTATAGTGAAGACCTGCGCCAAAAAGCGATCGCGGCAGTTGAGCGAGGAGAACACAAAAGTGATGTGAGTCGGATGTTGAACATCAGTCGCAACACACTCGATCTATGGTTGAAGCGCAAAGAACAAACTGGCAACTGTGAAGCGATTACTCACTATCAACAGGGAAATCGACATAAAATCACCGATTGGCAGAGGTTTCGTGAGTTCGCGAAGCAACATGGAGGTAAGACCCAAGGGCAAATGGCTGTGTTGTGGGGCGATAATGTGAGCCAGCAAAACATCAGTGATGCCTTACGTAAGCTTGGATTAAGCCCTTAAAAAAAGACATACGGCTATCGAGAACGGGATGAGTATCTGCGTCAAGAGTTCCAAGAACGATTGAAGACAAAATTCGCGGAGCAGATAGTGTACGTAGATGAAGCGGGTATTGATAACCGAGAGGACTAAGTAGTCAGGCGGAATTAAACTTAAAACGCTCCAGTGTATAACCACCTTTGACACTACGAGCTTCCATTCCATCAATGATTGCCAGTGCTAAATCATATTCATCCTCAAACATCCGTCCAGCAATTTCATGGGTCTTGAGTTGATGCCATTGCTCTTCAATCCGGTTCATTTCGGAGCGGTTCTGGGGGCAGAAAGAATAGAAATAAACCCTGAGAACGCCAGCGTTGCCACTGTTGACGAGTTAGGTTGCTTTTGTGTAAAGAGCTATTATCTTGGACAATTACGGTCAGGAGTCCGGTTGTCCTGAAAGTCTCCGATGCCAGTTCTGCAATCCAATCGATGAATTTGATGTAACTTTCTTACTTTGAAACTACTACAAGCTAAGGCATACTTAAAGCTTTTATCTGGTTGCCATACCCCTAAAATACTGATGCGTCCGTTACGTCGCTCCGTCTGCTCAAGGCATTTCTGTTCTCCCTTGCGGCTATAACTGTAACTAGCAGGACTCCACAACTGGCAGCCTGACTCATCCAGGTATATCAGTTCAACACCGCCTAATTGTTCCACCTGAAGAAGCGCATCTAACTGAGCTTGTTTGAGTTGTTTGTACTCAAGATTTTGTTTGGCTCGATGACTGTGCCGTGTCCGTTTCCACTTGTAGCCCTTTTTTGCAATAAATGTCTTAGTCGATCAGGACTTAATTTTACGCCGCGCTCTGATGCTAATTTTTGGGCTAGTTGCAGGCTGTTATAGGTACGTTCTTCAAACTCTAAACACCTTTCCAGATGTTGCAAATCGGCTTCTGACCATTTACGCTTTGCTCCCCGCCCTGTGGCTTCCCTCTGGTCCCCCTAATCCTCCATCTTGCCAGCGTCGAATTGTTGCTCTTACAGTATGCTCATGACACTCAAAAATTTCTGCAATTGCAGGTGTATTCCACCCTTGGGCATTCAGTCGTAACATATGAGCGCGATCTCTTGTCCTCTGCGGTACATCGGCGGCTACCCGCAATTCCAATAATGTGCGGTCTTCTTCTTCTGTTAAAACTATTCGGATGGGAGCAGGCATTAGTGAAATTGTCTCAGTACAGAAAACGCATCTATTTTATCTTACATTTTATTGTAGCCGCCTACTTAGTAGGTATTGAACTAGCGTTATTGAAGTAAGTAAGGATATCTCCAAAAAACTCAGAAATAAAATCTTGCCTAAAGTCTTGATAGCGAAAAATGTCTTTTGCATCAACATTTGGATGGATTTTTTT
>NZ_JBYCCV010000313.1:0-1734 GCF_057473825.1 Aliterella sp. E5.1 | reverse complement strand
TCAGGATTGCTATATGTTATTTATCACTTACGAATTTGGCATAGAAAATGGCAAAATTTACACTGCTTTTCAAATTAACTTAATCATGTCATTGCTTTTATCTCGCGGGAATGTCAAAGGACAGTCTATGTAAATCGCCATCACAAAAATGATTGGTACTGTATGTGCTTTTATTGCAATTTATCTGTCCACACTATCATCATTACTTTTGATTTTTCTTTATTCAAGTATCTTTCTATTTAATTTAGTATATTTGGTTTTGCTTTACATTAAAATTAGAGAGCAAAAGATAAATCCTTGGAAAATAGATTAGTAGCATTTTTCTCTCAAAACTGATTGTGTTTTTTAAGGAGTACAAATATTACTTTACTATAAAGTATTGGGTAATTAAATAGTGTTATACATCTGCAAATAACATAATTAATTACATTAAATGGTCAACTTGCACCATCAATTTTTGAATAGCGCACCAATTGTTCATCAATACCATTGTGAAGGGTAATTGCTTGCTTTACGTTCCACCATCCAGCATCGCTGCGACGCGATCCCATTTGCTTTATTCATCGCCATCGTACAGGTAGAGGTGGTTCAGCGCCTACATTGTATTCCAGGACTAACACCAATGCTGCATCTGTAGTTATATTTAGGCCACTCTTAGCCGCTCAATATCCCTGATGGGTGGTGCGCCAAACATCCGAGCATATTCACGGCTGAACTGCGAAGCGCTCTCATACCCTACCTGATAGGCAGCCTGGGTTGCATCGACATCTTCAATAAGCATCATCTGACGCGCGCTCAAGAGTTTCAATTGTTTTTGATATTGCAATGGACTCATCGAAGTGACTGCCTTGAAGTGGCGGTGGAACGACGAAGCTGACATATTCGCGGCTAGAGCCAGATCCTCAACCCGTAGAGGACTGGTAAAATCCGCTTGGAGTCGTTTAATCACTTCAGCAATGCGCTGCATATTACTGCCAGCAGTAGCAATCTGACGAACCGCTTCCCCTTGTTCGCCGATGAGCAGACGATAGTAGATCTCGCGGACGATCATCGGTGCAAGAAACGGAAGATCCTGCGGTGTATTTAATAGCTTTGTAAGTCGAATAGCGCAATCAATTAAGGATGAATCCGCATTGCTAACAAACAAGCCTCTGACGGATTTTTTCTTGCCGATGTCTAAGTTTGTTTGAGCAATGATCTCACAGAGTTGAACGGGGTCTAAATTCAGCTTAAAGCCTAAAAATGGTTGATCGGGGGTCGCTTCTACCACGCATCCCCTCACCGGTAAATCCACTGACAAAACCAGATACTGACCAACACCGTACTGATAGGTTTCTTCGTTTAGCAACACTTTTTTTTTACCCTGAACTACGATTGCCAGCAGTGGTTCGCTAATTCCCTGTATGGCGGTAGCAGGCTCGCTCTCTCGCATGAACTCTAAGGGGTCGAACGCCGTTGAATAAACACCGTTTCCCTGACCAGATGCGTGTCTATCGACTAATGCCGCTAATTCTCTACAGTGAGCGCTCGCGCTCTGGCGATCCCGTGTCTGACCGCTCATACTATCTCACCTAAACTCTGCTTTTGTCTTGATTATAGGAAAGATTCTCTGACTTGAGAGGATTAGGCAATCATCTGCCAGGTTTGTGTATTCATGTCAAAGCTTTTCAAGCCTAGGATAAATCTATGCAGTAAGCAAAGACTAACAATTGAATGTTAAATCTTTGGACTGGT
>NZ_JBYCCV010000312.1:0-1584 GCF_057473825.1 Aliterella sp. E5.1 | reverse complement strand
GCTAGAGTCCTTAGCCAAGGCTGAGGCGCAACTTGCTGCTTTAAGCTACAGTCAATACGCCAGTTAAAGTCAAGACTGTTCCCGTCGATAAGGTCTGATAAAATCTTGAATTGATTCCTTGATTGAGCGCTCCTAAACAGTCACCGACAAAACCAAACCAATGCCCCCCGAAAGTTATTTGGATCATCCCACCCTAGGCTTGTTGTTTGGTGTCTGCTTGATTGAGAACAATCGAGAGCTCTATACAACCCTTTATGCCCAACGGTTATTTTTTTCCGTCGTCAACGGTTTAGAGGGCTATGAATTTGAACCTGTCAGTCGCACCGAGGCTAGGATGATCGTTGAGAGTCGCCTGAGAATTTTGCGGCGTTCCGGTCAGCTCAAAGAGTTTAGTCAACTGCAAAAAATTCACAAACGGACTTTTCAATGAACGGCAGTGACAATTTTTCTCTCTCAGAGCGAATTGCCGCGATTCGCCGGACACTCCCTGATTCCGTACGGTTAATTGCGGTGACCAAGCAAGTTCCGGTTTCGCTCATGCGCCAAGCCTACGCCGCCGGGATTCGTGACTTTGGAGAAAGTAAGGTCCAATCAGCGATCGCCAAGCAGGATCAACTTCAGGACCTTAGCGACATCACCTGGCACATGATTGGGCATCTGCAAAGCAACAAAGCTAAGCTGGCCTTGCAACGGTTTGACTGGATTCACTCGGTCGATAGCTTGAAAATTGCTCGGCGGCTAGACTCCCTGGCAGCAGAGCTAGGCTGCCAACCCCAGGTTTGTTTGCAAGTCAAAATTTTGTCTGATCCCAACAAATATGGTTGGAAGGAAACAGAACTAATCGCAGATTTGCCGCAATTAGATCAGTGCCGAAATTTGCGGATCAAGGGCTTAATGACAATCCTGCCCCTAGCTTTGAATTCCACAGAAGCAGCGAATGCCTTTGCACAAACTCGCCAGCTTGCTGATGTTATTCGTCAGAAACATTGGTCTCATCTTGCCATCACCCAACTCTCAATGGGGATGTCCGCAGACTACTTGCTAGCGGTTGAGGCTGGGGCCACAATGGTCCGGATTGGACAAGCCTTGTTTGGGAAGCGCCCTGATTCAAAACAACTACAGGGTAATTAGTCGATAATGATTTGAAGGACTGATTTTATTCAATGTTAAGTATAAATTTTTTTTCTATGTTTTATGGGCAGTTTTTCGCTATCCTTTTAGTCAAAATTGTCTGTTCAGAGACAGGGCTTAAGAGTGCTGTATCGTAAGATCTGGTAGTTGTGGATACATTTATCCCGATTGCGCTGCTCAGCAGAGTAATTTCTTAAGCAAATTTCTTTGATATTTCTGTTTTTTTACTTGACAGATCAGCATGTTTCCTCATACTTAAAGGAAGCTCTCTATAAGTTGTAACTGTTGTAATGGAGATGAGCCGTGAGCAATGTGTTTGGCAGATTAAAAACTTTTATGACTGGCCTTGATGATCGGCCCGACGAAGAGTACGAGTATGAATATGATTATGGAAATATCGAGGGGGAAGACTATCAAAAAATGTATAAGACTGAGCATTCTCGCGTGAGCTCA
>NZ_JBYCCV010000311.1:0-1835 GCF_057473825.1 Aliterella sp. E5.1 | reverse complement strand
TTTGAATCACCCGTTCAATTTCTTTCTGCCGACCCACGACTGGGTCCAGCTTGCCCTCAGTGGCTAACTGGGTAAGGTTAGAGCCAAACTCATCTAGGGTGGGGGTCTTGGTGCGTCCTTGACTACTGCCGGCAGAGACTTCGGCGGTCTCGCCTAGCATGCGAATCACCTGCGTCCGCACTTTAGA
Source organism: Aliterella sp. E5.1 (assembly GCF_057473825.1). Taxonomy (NCBI): domain Bacteria; kingdom Bacillati; phylum Cyanobacteriota; class Cyanophyceae; order Chroococcidiopsidales; family Aliterellaceae; genus Aliterella; species Aliterella sp. E5.1. The sequence continues at coordinate 1,648 of NZ_JBYCCV010000311.1, read as the reverse complement.
CAGATCAACCCCAAGGTTTTCTAGCACCCTGGCAGCGACTCCCTCCCCCTCGCGAATCAGCCCCAAAAGCAGGTGCTCTGTGCCAATATAATTGTGCCCGAGTTGGCGCGCCTCTTCTAAAGACAACTCAAGCACCCGCTTGGCCCGAGGAGTGAATGGAATCTGAACGGCAACGAAGCCAGAGCCCCGACCAATGATTTTCTCAACCTCAATCCGAGCGTCTTTGAGATTTACCCCCATGGATTTCAAAACTTTGGCAGCGACGCCGGTTCCTTCTCCGATCAGACCCAAGAGGATCTGCTCTGTTCCCACAAAGTTGTGTCCCAAGCGCCGGGCTTCTTCTTGGGCCAGCATGATCACTTTGATGGCTTTTTCTGTGAAGCGTTCAAACATGGCGTATTCCCACTACCTGCTGCGTGCTGGTGAAGCCAATTTTAACACAGGGAAAATTCCCAACTGGCATCTGTTCAAGATATCTGACAATCACTAAACTCAACCACATTGATGATAGAAACTTAGCTGAAGTCGATCTCTTTGCTCTATTCTATCTACTTGGTTTTAGGATTTCCCGCTCTTGGGATCAATTTACGGGAATCTCTTTTTTCGGGTAGGGAAACCTCTCCTACCCAGGGGCGGCAGTTTTTGTCCAGGGTTTAGGAGAGTAAATTGGGTGCGGAGCGCTAAAATTCCTATCTCTGCCAAAATTAACGGAGCATTACGGAATTTTTCCTCTGGAACGCACAACCGCACAAATGTTGATTACGTGGCAAGCCACGGGGAATCTAACCCAAAGAGATTGAACTGGAGAAATTAAGGCTGAAGGCCCGAAAACTTGAATAATTGCCCGAGTGGTAAAAATTGATACGACAACCAAAATTTAATGGGTAAAAATGCTTAACCAAAGTGTAAATTTAATTTGGAGGTTCGCCGTGCCAGTTTTATGCCGTCACCGAGCTGAAAAAGCCCTGGAACGCCGTTGGCAAAGACCCGTCAGCCGCAAAGAAAGCACCACATTAGTGACTGCTTTAATGAATTCAGAAGCCGCCAGTGCCCATATTTTTTTGATGCAAAATTTGGGACTGCGCCTCAGTGAAGCCGAACAAATTTATCAAAGCTATGCCCCGGCAAGCTGTACTTGTGATCCAGAAGCAGACGTGTCCGTAGCTTGAGGAGCCAGCGAATTCTAAATCTGCGGGGGGGCAGAATCGGCTGGTAGCAGATTACCAAACTGTATCTTGAGGTAGTCTGCTTCCATTTTGGCCCCTGTGGGTTGAAGGGCAGCCAGGGCTTGGGGCAAGACCAAGTTTCGACGGTGATTGCCAATCCGAATATTTAATTCGTCCGCAGTTTTACTCAGTTCTACTTGATTTTTAGGGATGCCAGGTAGGTAAAGCTCCAGGCTGAACTGCCCTTGATCTTGCACCACCCGCAGGGTTGTTTCTTTGTAGTAAACCTGAGCTGGATCTTCATCGGCGTAGAGGGTTTCTTTGAGCCGCTCTAGGGCTGCAAACCCACACATCTCTTCGGAATAAAGCGGGACTTCTTTGACCGGCAAAGGCCGAAAATTTTCATGGATCTGGTGGCGATAGTCCTGCTGGTTTTCCTTCCAGCGGGCAAAGAAGGGATCGGTAACTTCGTCGGGGATAAT
>NZ_JBYCCV010000310.1:0-1725 GCF_057473825.1 Aliterella sp. E5.1 | reverse complement strand
AAGTCGAAATGAGTTTGCACCTGCTTGATTATATTATCGGCAAAGAGGATAAAGAGGCGGCTTTAGCAGCGGTCCTTAGAGAAAATCCTAGAGTTGTTGAAACCCTCCCTTTGATATTCGCTTCACGGGAACACGAGTTTACCATCATGCCTGAAGTGATAGGCGATTATCTCAACATCACTGACTACACCTTCAGCTTGGCCAGCGTCCAAGACGAGGCGGGCATTCAAAAAGTTGTCGGCTTTTGCAAGCTGATTGGCCTTCTGGATTTTGTGACCTCTTCCGGTATCACTAGCTTTACCGATTTCGTCTACGGCGTCGAAACCGGCGTTGACACTCACGGGCGCAAAAACCGGGGGGGGGACCAAATGGAAGACATTGTCGAGTACCACGTCCGCACCGTTTGCGAGGCGGGCGGATATAGGTACATCGCCCAAGCGACTGCAACCCGCATTCAACAAGAGTTCGGCAAAAAGTTGACCGTCGATAAGTCGGAGAGGAGAATCGACTTTGCGATTGACACACCCAACCACCTCTACCTCATCGAAACCAACTTTTACGGGGGAGGAGGTTCAAAGCTTAAAGCGACCGCAGGCGAGTACCGTGTGTTGTACGACAACATCATTAGAGACGGGCATCAATTTGTCTGGATAACCGATGGCAAAGGCTGGTTGACGGCTTTGCTACCTCTACGTGAAACGTTCAACTATGTTGACTTTGTTTTAAACCTTGAGATGGTGGGGCGCGGATTACTCGAGGACATTTTGCTAACCTGATGCCCACATGGAACTTTACAAGAATTCATCAAAATTTGTATAAGCGTGGTGGCCGGATGACTGCCGCAGATGAGGGCATAGAAACTGGACCACTTGGACCTCTTTTTATGGTTTTCGTAAAAGTCCTATGTGAAAGAACTATAGAGAAGAGTTTACCGAAAATGGCTAGAAAGGCGTCCAAGTGGTCCAAATCTATTCTCTACTGCAACCAAGTAAAAACCGCAACGTGTCGTTGCGGTTTACCTCGTACACGTCACCAATTGTTTACATCCGGTGGAACCGTACCGTTATGGGCTTTTTTTAGCTTCAACCCCGTGTAATAACGGCGTGCGCCGCTTTTGTGCAGTCTGAAGTTCTTCTCAGTCATAGTCAGCGTTAATGCTTTAGTACTTAGCCGGAAGTTATAGGTTTTACACCACTCATTGAATGCTTCTTGAAAGCCTTTCTTGTCAAGCGTTGCTTCAGCATCAGGTTCAAAGCAGTCTTCTATGAATTCGCCTACCATGTCCATACTGCTTTTGTATTCGCTATGGTTGCGTTCGACTCGCTTCGGCAACGGTTCAAGACCTTGTTGATACCAAGCCACCGCGCCGCGTACCATCCACGCTAAGATGCCAACTGCTTCAGTCTTCAATACGGCGTCCATATTTTTAGTTTTCGCCGCCCCTGAAAAAACTGCTGCATAATCCAGCGGAAGCAATCTACGCCAGATGCCGTTATTCTGGCCCGTGATGGTTGGCAGGTGATTTGTGGCTAACCAGATTTTACAGTGGGGGCGGAAGGTGAAGTATTCTTGGTAGAGGCGTCGCGCTGAAATGGTGCCGTCCCCCGTAATGGTTTTAACTAACGACTCACTCAGCTTTGCCCCAACGTCACCTTCAGAAGCATAGACAAACCGCGCCCCCCGCAACGCCGCTATATCGTTTGTCGCGGAACCCTCTTTACGTTC
>NZ_JBYCCV010000309.1:0-1654 GCF_057473825.1 Aliterella sp. E5.1 | reverse complement strand
AAGAAATTGGCCTACTGCGTGAGGGCAGTTAATTCAGTCAGTTGATTTGTTATAACTGTATCCCTAGCATATCTCTACCCAGACTAAATCGTTGTTCCAGATTAGCTTTTGTGCTTTCGTAAACACAGTTCGGGTAACAACTGGCACTTTTTAAAAATATCCTCTAAGCCATTCAATTTGTTAAGTCGTCTGGTAAGTCCTGCTACCTCCTGAGTGATCCTGTTCTAGCCTTAGGATAGAGGAGGTTCAAAAAGGCTGGTGTTAAATGTAAAGCAACTGGGCTGAGGACTAAAGCAATGTCAGAGACAGCAGACAATCACGAACAATCAATCGAGCAGCACGGGCAGCAGACCCAGGATCATGGCAAGATGCTGCAAAAGCATTCAGGGTCTATCTCAGCCCATGGTCAAAAGGTAGAAGAATTTGGCAAAGCGATCGCAGCCCACGGTCAAGCAGCAGAGGCCCATGCTAAAGCGGCACAAGATCCCGATCTATCTCCCTCCCAACAACAGCAAGAAAAGGATCAAGCGGTCCAGGACTATCTTCAGGCCAACCATGCTCACAGCCAAGCAATCCATGAGCATATTCAAGGCATTCAGGAATTTTTAGCGGAGTCTCGGCAAACCCTGGAAGCCTCAAAACGCCAACAGCAGAAGATTGAGAAATCTACAGAGTCTTAATACTTGCTAAGGGGGGTTTAGCTTGCTCCAGTATTTTCCTATACTGAGAGATATGCCTGAAAAGGAGAAACGCTGATGTCTGTCTTTGAACGAATTCAGCAAGCCTTTGAATCCTTTTTTAGATCCGCCGCCCGGATTTTTAGCCCCTCGGACGACGAATACCCCAACACGGGTACTCAGCCCTACGAGGGAGACCCCTACGATGAAAGGCATCAAGATCGCTAGCCTTTCTCCGGCGATCGCTCAGTACTTCTAAGCTTTTGGGCTTCCAAGCTTTTGGGTTAACAAAGATTACTGCTCAGCCTCGGCGCTAGCAACTAAACTCCAGCCTAAACGGAGTAATTTCTGATACGTAGCCCAGCCCTTAGAGCCGTTAGGGACTTTGTAGTCTGGGGCTGCGTGCTCACGAAAGGCAGTGTAAGGTTGCCAGGGTTGGCTGGGATGGGTCCGCAGGTGCAAAATCTTGTCGGTATTGGGGCCGTCAACAGACAGCCAACACATTTGTTTCAGCATAAGAATATGCCTCAGCTTCAGGACAGCGTAGGGGAATTTTAGAAACCTCCTGGGTGAGAAATTAGACTCTAAGTTAGTCAAGGAACCAGGGAAATTTCTCTACCAAAAGTTTTAGTTTCAATCCGGGATCGTACCCCCAGGGATAGAGAGTGAAGCAGCTATTCCGGGAGGATTTAAAGGGTAGGTCCCCAGGAGATGGAATCCCTACAACGAAGCAAAAACCTGAGAACTCCTAAAGCGCATCGTCCTTGAGAATAATGTGGCGATCGCCATCGAAGCTTAGCTTGCCTTGATGCTGTAAGGTTTGCAAAAGGCGCGTCATGGTTACGCGGGTGGTGCAACAGGCATTAGCCAGATCAGCATGGGTCAGGCGGACGCCCAGCCGGGTTCCTTGGGGCACCGATTGACCGATCTCCTGCTTTAGCAGTCGCAACAAATGGTGCAAGCGTTCCCTCACTTGC
>NZ_JBYCCV010000308.1:0-1856 GCF_057473825.1 Aliterella sp. E5.1 | reverse complement strand
CGATGCTGGGTAGTTCCAAAACGAGCCACAAACTCTTCCCAAGTACAAGTATGAATACCTGGCGGTAGGTTGCCATCAGCCTTAAACGGTGGGAGCATATCCAAAGACTAACACAACAATAAGATTGTGTTGAAAAACTGAGGTTTAGGCCACAGGCTCAGCCAAGGGATTCACAAACCGTACCCCTTCAACCGTGACACCGACACTAAAGTCCTCGCTGTAAACCTCCGTAATCTGATTGAGGCGAGCATTAGCCCAGACCTGAGCATCCCAAAATTGGAAGCGGTGAGTAGCGGAAATTTACTTATCTGACAACTCTATTTCTAAAGGAAGACTAATCGTTAGGGTTGATAGATGGAGCGCAACTCAGCCAGGGTGCTGACCTGCCGCAGCCCTGCCTGGATAGCCTTGAGAGTATCTACATCTTCAATCTGGGCAATCTCCGGGAAAACCTGGAACCCCTCACTGCCAAACTTCAGTTCCAGGGCCAGTTCGATTCCACTAAGTAGACCTTCTTGCAGACCTTCCTGCTTAGCCATTCGTTCAACGCTGGTAACGTAGGGCATCTGTGCCTCCCTTTCGTATTGCTCTAGTTCTTGGCGGAAATTGGCCTCTAGATCCTCGGGTAACGTAATCACCCAATCAATAAAGCGGAATAAATTAAGGATATCCTGGCGTTCATAACCCTGCTCATACAATCGCCGGGTGAGAGTAAACTTCCACTCCTGGCGCTCCACCTGATCGCCCTTTGTTTCCAAAGCCTTCAGATGAGCCATAACCACAATGACAAAGGGGTTAGAGCTGTCCTCTAACGTCTGCCACTGTTGCCCATAGTCTAGCAGTTTCACAATCGGGAACTGAAACTCAATCTCACAGCCCCACAGCTCAGAGCGAAACTCCTGCGGTCTCCACCCTGGACGCTCATCCGCCAAAACCGCCAGGCTCACCACAGGCCGGTCATAGCGATCGCGTAGCCGGTAATTGTAAACAAACATCCGCTGGGCAAACTCCGTCTCCGGGCTTTGCTGGATCTCAATGTGGATCAGCACCCACATTTCCTCACCCCCCAAGCGCCAGACCTTGACCAACTTATCGGCAAACCGCTTGCCCAGCTCCGCATCCCGGACCACTTGTTGCAGCTCCGTATCCAGAAACTCATAGCCCTGGGTCCAATCAATCTCTGAGTGGATCTGGGGAAAGAAGAAGGCTAGGAAATCCTGGAAATACGCCTCCAGCACCTCCTTCCAGGGACTATCAAAATCAGCCCGTTGCTCAGCCATTAGCAATGCGCTCTCAAAGAAAAGACCTCCCTGGGAATTTTCCCACGGTTAAGCTCGTAGAGGTCAATTAGGAGCTGAGAGGGTAACGAATATCCTCTAACTGATCAAATTCGCTTGACACATAACGAGTTTGCAGATTTGATCATCTCAGCTACCTAGAGAAAAATTCAGCAAAGAGGTGATCCAGTGACATAAAAGACTTTAAACATCAAAACCCCAACTGAAACAGCCGGGGTCATTGATGTATTGAATTTGAAATAGGGGCGGGGACGCTAACTACTTGCTTGGGGACGAGAAGTTAGGTCTCCCTACTTTGCCATGCCTAAATTTTAGTCATGAGTTGCCAAAGATGGCAAGCATTTTCCTAAAAAAAGCATGGTGCCCCCTATCTGGACCGGCAGATAAACCACTTAGGGAAGACCACCATGCAGCCAGCAAACACTGGAATAGGGAGTGGTTAACCTAAGCAGGTAGGTCGCCCCACCTGCTCGGCTTCAGAACCGGACTTGCCCGTTTTCGTGCATCCGGCTCCTCTCCAACTTGGTTCTGTGTCAAAAATACCAGTTGTAGTTGATG
>NZ_JBYCCV010000307.1:0-1860 GCF_057473825.1 Aliterella sp. E5.1 | reverse complement strand
GTAATTGTTGCTAAAAATGCTTCTAAATTGATGCCTGTTTCTGGTACGGGGTTAGTCCAATTGATGCCTACACCGACAATCGCTTGGGTAATAATTCCTTGCTTAACCTTTCCAAATATTTTTTGGAGAAATTTATGGAGAAGAAGATTCAGGCTTGAAGCAAAATAAACTACCTACAAATTTGCCTTTTCCCTATGATATCGATACGAAGAAAGGATATCCTAAAACTCTTTGCTTTAGCAAAGATCTAAGAAGGCTTTACAGAATCGAGCGATCGCGCTTGCTGTCACAGAACCATACAGTCCATCGGGTTTACCAATAGGCATTCCCAGGTCACGAAGCCGGATCTGAATCTGCCGCATCAGTTCAATATCTTTAGCTGCCTCGGTTAAAGGTAGTGTTTTCCCGCTAGTGTAGATATTTTGGAGTCTCATAATTTTTCAATTTTAATGGAAAAATTTTGCCGCAATTCTAAAAAGCTCAAACCTTTTCATAAACTTTAAGGTTTTACTCTTTATACACAACACTCAAATAAAGCCTTGTTTATTAACTTTTAACATTCCGTTTTTCCTCTTTAAGCTTTGTGAATATTTAGAAATAGTAAGCTTTTAAGCTTACTTGGGCTTAGTCGCAAAAAAGTAGGGGATAGATAACAAAGCTATTCCAAGTACAGGAATGAGATACTAACCTTGCCAGTTGGATAAAGGCTGTAAATGTAGAGAGCCAATTTGATACTTGCAACTCACAGATAATTGCTTGAATCTTACGTACTTATACCAATTTGCAATCTGCCATTCCGGAAAACTTTATAATTAGTAAAATACTTTCTTGAACTAAGATTTGTACGTTAATCTAAAGCTGATAAAGCTGAATGTAAAAATAATTTACAAGTTGCATAAAGTTCCTTGCAACCCATTATTTAGAATCTGTTATTGCTTATGCAGAAGAATTTACTCTGAGAAATACATTACAATGTTTTTCATGAAAATAGTGTAAATAAATGTGTATTGTTTACAGAGTAGTTACAGTATTAAGTTTATTAGTGCGTAAATTTTGTGATAGTGGTATTGCTAATTCATTCAACCAGTTTTATTCAAATCTCTAGTTTCCTGCCCAATCACTTTTTTACTCGGATTTTGGATAAACTGCCTAGAGCAATCTTTGACACTTGAAGTTTTGATTACTATTATGGATGAATCCGTTCTTGATAATTCAACTAGAGTTACAACGAGAATAAGTTAGGGGTGTTTCTGATATAGTGAAAATTAGCAAGGTCTCTACTCTATTCTGGCATTTTTAAGACTACCAAAATAAGTAATTTAGCTTGCCAAGATTGCTAGTAAAGAGCAATTTTGTTTAATATCAAGCATGAAGATTTGCTTGTTCTTGCAACCAAGGATCTACAGGTTCTCCATCGCGGCGACTCAATTGGACTTCTACTACCATCACCTCTTTCGAGCCTGGAGGCGCGGGTTTTTGCAGAAATTTAACATTGTAATCCGCCGGATTATGATTGCGCTCCTTGAGCCAATCTTGTACCTTTGTAGTGGCAAATAATGATTGCCCTTGTTCAAACATTCGGGTAATCTGCATTTGAAGCGTGTAAGGATTTAATCTACCCATAATTTCCTCTAAAGTTAATTGGGATCGATGCCTAATTCTCGGAGTTTAGCTGCTAATTGCTGCGATCGCACTTTTTCTTGTTCTAACTGCTGCTGCGACTGTTCTAACTCCTGCTGGGCTTGTTCTTTGGCAAGTTTTTCTTGCTCTCTTGAAGTTGCTAGTTCTACATAAGTTGCAAATTTTTCGCCATCGGGTCTGTATAGTTGTAATTCTGTACCCAACATATTAAGATCTGAA
>NZ_JBYCCV010000306.1:0-1862 GCF_057473825.1 Aliterella sp. E5.1 | reverse complement strand
GCAAGTCTTGCCAGTTACAACCATTTTTCAGTTGATAAAAGATGCCATCCAAGATTTCGCGCTTGCTCCAGTTAGAAGGTCTTGTTTGCTTCTTCGGCGGTAGGATCTTAGGTAGTAAAGGTTCTATTATTTTCCACTCTTCGTCGGTGAGGCTGCTCTGGTACGGCATGGCATCTGCATTATGTTTTTGCCTTAACGTTACTTCCTTCCAGGGAAAGATGTCAAATGGGTTCTATAGACCCTGCTGATGCTTCGGTTGGTGGATTTGTTGCTCATCCGCTTTGGCTCGGAACTGGTACAGGTGCATGGGTCGAAGTTGGCTATGATAAAGAACCTGCTAGGAGCGAAGATACTGCTTACTACTGGGCTAGCTATACCCCAACATCGGCTACATATATTGTTAAGGGCTATGTAGCAATTGGCAGTTACAAGGAACTCGAAATAGCGTGGAACCGCAGCACTAAATACTGGAATTTCTATTTTGGAGGTGTGAAAATAGGGGAGGCTGCCAATATAGGAGGACCAAGTTATAGCGGTACAGAGGCTGGTTTAGAAAGTACCAGTGACAGAAACTACAGCCCTAGAGCTCCTGTATATGGGTTGCAGTATGCCACACTCAGCAATTTTACATGGCAGGGCTGCTCCAACCCTAGTTTGTATAATGACCCTCCCGCTAGCATTTATTGGGTAAACCGACCATTTTCTGCTGAAACCAAAATGCCATAAATGTTGTTAACAATCTCATGAAAGAATTGATATTATGAAGATACTAATTTCAACTATCGCTTTATTAGCAATTGGATTTCTTACATCTTCATGTGAGAGGCAAGCCGAAGCCCAAAACAGCCAGTCAGGTTCTCAACCTATTCTTATGAATTCTCTTCCTATAAGACCAGCACCAAATCCTGAAGATGCTAAACGCCAATTACCTCCTGTAAACACCGATCCGTTACCAGGGTTTCCACCTCCAGCCAACCCGACTGCTGATATCGGTGAACAAGTTGCAGCAGAGAAAGCACTCAAATTAGCAGTAATTGACTTTAAAGCAACTAACCCAAAAGTCATTAAGGTTAGTTTAATGAGCTATAAAGAAGCTCGGCAACAACTATTAGAGCCTATAGAAGAAGACGATCAACTTTTTAATACTCCGGTTCGGGTAATAGAAATTTCTGGGACTTTTAAGCGGAGAAATCATCGACGACCATCTCAGAAAGAAGTCCCAACATCTACTCCTACTTTCACAAAAGGGTACATTATTTTAAGGGCAGCAGATGGTATCCTACTAGTTACTAAACTTGTTATATAAACGTAAGTTCGACGGAATCTGTCAAAAACAGTTCATTAGGCGGAGTAAGTGATTAACAGCACTACCTTTAATTGAAAGTGCGCCAGGCAGGTGACAGTCTGGTTTAGCTACCAATAGGTGCAAGATATGAGTCAGGGATTAAATCTTTAGATCAAACTCATAGCGATTAATGAACAAACCGATTACGGGTTATTTATCAACCGTTATGAGTTTGGACTGCTAATTTAATAACCTTATCAACACGTCTGAGCCGTTACTTGATGACCTTACTTCATCTTAGTAAAAAATGTCAAATGAATTCTATAGATTCAAAAGGTATTTATAAATTATAAAAAACACGAAATAAGCAACCGATACAGTTTGTAAAAATAAACAAAGCTAGACGCTGGTCAAGTTTTGAGATAAGCGATTTATGCTTCTTATTCTATTGGGTAGTGCGTCAGATTATTGTGGGATAGGTCACGATATCATTCCAAGTCCATGGTCGAGAGGTTAATCCTGCTCGTTGTGCGGCAGTGGACTTGAACCGACTATGCTGCCAAATCCAATTGAAGTA
>NZ_JBYCCV010000305.1:0-1811 GCF_057473825.1 Aliterella sp. E5.1 | reverse complement strand
GCAATTCTCCCATAAAACACAGAAACATCTATAGCTTCTCCCCAATCTTGGCTAAGAGACGATTGCGAAGCCCGATTTATATTTTGTTTTGCAAAACGTTTTAGAACTACCTGACAATTTTGCTTGTTTACTTTTTCTCCCAAACTATCGGACAGCAAAAGCCACAACTTAGAACCAGTGTCTTTTATATAACCGCAGTCATAACCAGAACTTCTCGCCATTTCTTGATAGGAATGACCTTGCCAAGAAGAAGCAAGGACAAGGCGTTGCAGTTTATTTAATTGTTTTGGTTCTACAACTTGCTCAATAAATGCGATCGCGTCTTCAACAGTCATTGGCAGGAGGGGGATAGATGATTTATTCACTACAAAGAGTATTGTCTTAATTTCGGAGGCGATCTGTGCTAAATGCCAGGTTATTTTAACCTTTTACCTTTAAAACTTAGCAATTCCTGATAAAACGCTTAAATAGTGCGATCGCTCTTTAATAACTTGCAAGTTTTGCGATCGGGTAGACAATACATAGATGACGAGTGCAAGAGTTTTAAAATAGACTAATGCTCAGAAAATTTGTAATAATTTGATTGACTAGCAGTAGTGAGAAAAATAATTGAGATGAGAAGTCTTAGGAATGCTTTAGTTGTACTTATTACTTTATTGGCTTGTAGTTTTACTAGCAAAGTAAGTACATTTATACTAGGATCTCTGCACGCTCAAGCCCAGAGCGCATTACCTGCATTGTCACCATCCCCTGCGCCACTGCCGCCTAATTCTATTCCACCTCAAATCCAACAACCTGCTTCACCATCGCCTAATGATGCGATTTCTCAAGTAGTTGCGGCGGGGTTGATGAGTAATCTTACGGATGGACAATTTCACCCAGAATTATTTATTAGTCGTGCCGAACTTGCATCAATTTTAGTTAGATCGTTTGGGTTAGCTCAAAGAGCCGCCGCAAATCAAGCAGGCACAGTTGAAGTTCAAGATGTACCTGCCTCGCACTGGGCCTTTAAAGACATTCAGACCGTGCTAAAAACTGGCATTATGAAAGGGTATCGGGGCAATATGTTCTTTCCCAACCAGAAGGTAACAAGAGCAGAGGCGTTGGCTATTTTTGCTCAAGCTTATGGTGTTTTTCAGTTTCCCGACAACATAGTAGCAGAAATATTATCCCAATATCCAGATGCAGCTTCAATTCCTGCTTGGGCGAGAAAGTCTCTAGCTACTGCATTAAATGCAGGATTTGTCAATATAGACCCACAAAAGAATATAAATCCATTGCAGCCGATGACTCGTGCAGATATGGCTTACGCCTTGAGCCAATACCTAGCAAGTAGTAATAGGATAAATACTCAAACTCCTGCCAAATAATAGTAGGCGATCGCTCAACATTGTAGAAAGCAAAAGACTTTGCTCTCCGTTGCAAGGTCACTTTAACTTTTTGCCCTCAAATTCCAGTCAAAAAGGTGGAATGGTGCGATCACTTTTAGTTACTGACTTAATGGATGCGATCGCGCTTAATTTGGGTAATTAGGCAGAACGTGCGATCGTTTTTACCTAAGTTACTGACTTTTATCTGACTTTTTACCGACCTTTTACCGACTGACAATCACCAGAGAGGAGACATATATTGATGTCATCCCAACTATAAATATGGTTATCGAAAAACTGTCAAAAATATTTATCTCAGCAAGTCATTTTAACAGCGTTACTAGGGCTACCAGCAAACGAGCCTCGTACTGAATAAAGAAATAATCATTTCTCAAACCTCCTCTTACAAAGAGTTTGAGAACCATTAGGAGAATATTTTTC